>JANNDD010000924.1:0-5297 GCA_031387365.1 Armatimonas sp.
GGGCAACGGGGTGGCGACGGCGTATGAGCTGGCCGCGATCTGCAAGCGCTTGCTCGATGCGGGTACGGTCTCCAACCCCAACCAGATCGCGTTTCTCTTTCCAAGCCTCAAGGGGGTGCAGGTTGGGCGCATCCGCGACGAGCTGGCCAAGCTCAATCTCAAGGTCTACGCGCCTCGTGCCGGACGGTTTCTGGAGGTGGAGGAGGCCGTGGCGGTTCTGGGGCTTTATCTCCAGGTCTTTGGTAAGCCAACCCCGAGCTTTACCCCCACGGAGAAATCGGACTATGGGGACTTCCTGAACTGGATGAACGATACCCAGAAGGTTGGGGCGGAGCTGATGAAGGCCGACCCTGAGCTGCGGGGCTTCATTGGGGATATGCAAGCGGATGTGAAGCGAGTTCAGGACGACTACGACAAGCTGATCGCGCTGGTGGAGAAGTCGGGCTGGGATCTGAAGGCTCCGTATGACATGAACACGATGAAGCGCCCTCTGGCGAGCGTGGCTGGCCTCTCCGATACGGCGAAGAAGACGCTGGTGAGCCTGTACTTTGATCGCATCGTGCAGCAGCGCATCACGGACGGTGATCCGCTCTCGCTGAGCTACGTGATCCAGCGGGCGACCTCGCTGGACTGGAACCCGCTTGATCTCTTTTACCGACTCTGTGGCTTCTCCCACTTCAAGGCGATGTTTGACCTGGCGGAGACGGGCGGGGACGAAGGCCCTATCTGTAACCTGGGGCTTGTGTCGCAGTACCTAGCCCGCTTCATGGAGGAGTACGCCAGCCTGCTCACGGCGTCGTTCTTGAAGGATGATAGGTTCCAGCTCACGCTCTTCTCCAGCTATCTTTACGCGCTCTTCCGGCGTGGGGAGAGTGAGTACGAGGACGCGCACGATCCGTTTCCCCGTGGGCGTATCCCGTTCTTGACCATCCACCAATCCAAGGGACTGGAGTTTCCCGTGGTGGTGCTGGGCAGTGTCTCCCGTACGGATCGCGGGCCGCAGGCAGTGGAGAAGCTCGTCACGCCACTGCTCTCGCGCCAAGGCGAGCCGCTGGATCGGATGAGCGAGTTTGACAGCATGCGCCTGTTCTACGTCGCCCTCTCGCGGGCACAGAACCTTCTGGTGCTCCCCGACACACGCGGGCCCGGCGTCTCACCGTTTGCGGCCTTCAAGCCGCTGATCGCTTCGGGGCTGACGCGGACGGATGCACTGGATCTGGCGACGGTGCCCAAGGCTGAGATCGATGACGATGAGACACCACGCCACTACTCGTTCACGTCGGACTACCAGCTCTATGAGCGCTGCCCGCGTCAGTACATGATCTTCCGCAAGTACGGCTTCGTGCCCTCGCGCACGCAGACGATGATGTTCGGGTCGCTGGTGCACCAGACTATCGAGGACCTACACCAGTTCCTGATCGCCCAGAAGAAAGCGGGGACGCCATGAGCGACACGACTAACCCCACTCCCGAGCCTGAGCCAACGATGGAGGAGCGCCTGCGGGCCTACTTCGACGAGAACTACGAGGCGCTCTGTCTGGAAGGGGGGCATCTGCTTGCCGCGCCCGTGCGGGAGAGCGCGTTCCAGCAGGTACTGCTCTACTGGCGCAAGTTGCAAGAGATCGCCCAGAAGGTGACGGAGACGGAGGTCAAGCTGACGCTGGCAGACCAGAAGACGCCCAAGGGCCGGACGTTTGCGATTGAAGGCGTCGTAGACATTGTGCGGGAGGATGACAGGACGATCATGTACGATCTGAAGACCCACGATGCCAGCTCCGTCCGTGCCAACATTGACAAGTACGCCCCGCAGCTTAATGTCTACGCGCACATCTGGCAGGAGCTTCGTGGCAATCCGCTGGACGAAACGGCGATCATCTCGACGGTCCCGCCGCCCGCGCTCCGTGAGGCGCTCTTCAATGGCAATACGGTTCGCGCCGATAAAGAGCTACTGGCCTGGGAGCCGGTGATCTCGATCCCGTTTGACCAGAGCAAGATGGAGGAGACGGTGGCGGCGTTTGGAGAAGTCGTGGACAAGATCGAGGATCACCTCTTCGCCCCGCCGCCCGTCGCGGTTTTGGAAGCTACCGCCTCCGGCCAGCGCACGACCTTTGGCACCAATGTCTGTCGAAACTGCGACGCCCGCTTCTCGTGCTCCGCGTACCGCAGGTATGCTCTCAGGAGTGGCGGCACGGCAACACGCACGTTCCGGCAGTACTACCAAGACCTGACCACGGATCAGGAACGCGACAACTACCTGACAGCGGGCCTGAGTCCCACGGCGTCACCAGACGATTGGAACGACCTTTGACGCGGTGATATTGATGTCGCAGGTAAGCAGGGCGACACTCTCGCCCCGCTCGATCAGCAAGGTGGCGGTGGCGGCGATCTGTCGGTCGTGCATCTCGCCGATGGTCGTGAGCGTGTTGCTCTTTTTAATCACGGCTTGGTCCAGCGGCGCAATGATGAACCTGTCGTCAGCATCCAGCGCGGCGATCACTAGCGCAGGGCTCGTGATGGTGGGGATTCTCCCGCGCTCCACGATCCAGCAGGCTTCGGCAAGTGCGGTCGCGGGGAGAATCAACTGACTGCTCGGGTCTTCCAGTACCGCCTTGGCATTCGTGCCCAACCGCGCACTGCCAACCAGGAACCAGAGGAGGGCGTGGGTGTCAACGACGTACTTCATGGCTAGAGTGCCAGCTCGTCCTCGGGATCGTCGCGGTGCTCGGCGACCTTGAAATCCTCTAGCGTCAGATCGGGGAAATTGCCTTGAAACATCCCAAACGAGAGTGCGGTTTTCTTGGCGGGTTTCTTGTCCTCAAACGTGACGGATACCTTGGCGTCGGTGGGGATTTGTCCCAGGTTCCATTTCTGGATCAGCTCCGGGATGGTGAATTCTAGGGTCTGTGTCATTTTTTTTCTCCTCAGTGCCAGTATAGCCTACGGGGCATGGGGCGAGCAAAAACAGTTATAATGTGGCTCTATGTTTGTGCCAACCGAAAAAGTCCGCCCGTCGTTCACGTTCACTGAAGACCGTCTTGCCCAGCTCAAGGCGATTGTCCCCGAAGCCTTCCCCGACGGGCAGCTCGACTGGGACACGCTCTACGAGTCGCTGGGGGGCGCTCTCCCGGACGAGGACGCGGGGCAGGAGCACTTCGGGCTGAACTGGCCCGGAAAGCGCGAGGCGCGGCGTCTGGCGGCAAAACCGTCGCATGGGACGCTACGCTTCGCGCCGGGTGAGGGCGTGAACGAGGACACGACGCACAACCTGTTTATCGAGGGCGACAACCTGGAGGTGCTGAAGGTTCTTCAAAAGTCGTATGCGGGGCGGATCAAGATGATCTACATCGACCCGCCGTACAACACGGGGAATGATTTTGTTTATAAAGATGACTTCTCTGAACCATTGAACGCATATCTGAAAAGAAGTGGTCAAATTGGGGAAAAAGGTGAGCTTCTAACGAGCAATCCAAAAAACAACGGACGCTTTCATTCCAATTGGCTCAATATGATGTATCCCCGCTTGATTGTCGCTAAGACGTTATTAACTGAAGATGGTGTTATTTTTATTTCGATTGATAATAATGAAATCCATAATTTGCGATCTATTACTGGAGAATTATTTGGCGAAGAAAATATAATTCAAACAATTGTATGGCAGAAATCTAAAAAAGGTGATTCGAAATTAATTTCCAGTACCCACGAATATATTCTTGCAATTTCTCGTGATAAAGAGAAAATAATTGAAAATGGTATTTGGCGGCAAAAAAAAGAAGGCGCAGATGAAGTTCTTGCTCAGTATGAAATATACAAGAAAGAGTTAAAAACTCATGATGAGATTAGTTCGGCAATGCGAAAATGGTACGGAAGTTTAGAAAAGACTGATCCACGACGCTCTCATGAACATTATAAATTTTCTGATGATCGAGGGCTATACTTCGCCGATAATTTTGCAGGTCCTGATGACGGGAGAAAATCACGCCCGCGTTATGAAATAATTCATCCTATAACTGGCAAGAATTGCAAAAAACCTTCAACTGGCTGGCGATGGGATGAAAACCGTACAAGACGAGCCCTTGAAGAACTTCCGCCTAGAGTTCATTTTGGTCCAGATGAAATGACTGTACCGTGCCGTAAAAGTTATCTATTCGAAATTGATAGTGAACCTATGACTTCAGTATTCTACAAAGATGGTAGAGCAGGTACCCTGGTATTAGAAAAATTAGTTGGAAAAGGAGTTGTTGAATTTCCGAAAGATGTTGAAGTTATTAAAGGGTTAATCAATATTGCTTCAGAACCCGGGGATATTATTTTAGATTTTTTCGCAGGAAGTGCTACTACTGCTCATTCAGTACTGGAGCTAAATAACGAATCAGGAATTGACCGGCAATTTATTATGGTACAAATCCCCGTACCAACTCCTGAAGATTCACCGGCCTTGAATGCTGGCTTCGCTACGATTGCTGAAGTTAGTAAAGAACGAATCCGTCAAGTCATCAAAAACCTTAATAACTTGCCGCCGAAGCTACGAGAAAATCAAGAAGACTTAGGTTTTGCTGTTTACAAGCTAGCCCCTTCCAACCTCAAAGCCTGGAAAGACTACGAAGGCAACGATCTTGAGGCCATTCGCAATCTCTTCTCCGACCACGAATCGCCGCTGGTGGGCGGCTGGACGCCTGAGTCGGTGCTGGATGAGATCGTTCTGCTGGAGGGCTTTCCGCTCGACAGCGACGTGGACAAGCAGGCGCAGTTTTCACAGAATGCGGTGCAGTGTGTCTCCTCCCCGATGTGTGGGCACCGGCTCTGGGTCTGTCTCGACGCGACGCTCCACGAGGCGACGATTGCGGGGCTGGAGACGGCGCTGACCGGCGACGACATTCTCATCTGCCTCGACACGGCGCTCGACGACAACACAAAACTGCGGCTCACCCAGCTCGGCAAGCTCAAGACGATCTGAAGGAAACCTGAGACAGACACATGGCCCTACACCTTCAGTTCGATCCCAACCAAGACTACCAGCTCACCGCCGTGAACAGCGTCGTGCGCCTCTTCGACGGCATGGAGAAGCACGAGATCGGCTTCGACCTCACCGGCGAGCTGGTGCCCAACTACCCCGACGACGCCTTTCTCGACGAGACGACGCTCTTTGAGAACCTCTGCCAGATCCAGAGGAGCAACAAAGTCATTGAACTGCCCACGCTCGCCATGGACGAGGGCTTCATGCTCGATGGCCTCGGCGCGGAGAGCGTTCGTGCCCCACACTTCACCATCGAGATGGAGACCGGCACCGGCAAGACCTAT
>JANNDD010000934.1:0-4679 GCA_031387365.1 Armatimonas sp.
GGACGGTGCGCTCCATGCGGCGCAAACCGTGAAAGCGGCAGGTGGCCAGGTCTCTTTTGATCTAGGCACGATGCGCCCGGGCCGTGAAGCGCTCTTCCCCCTCTGTGATATTATCCTTGCCAGCAAGGGCGGCGGCGCGGGAGCGTTCCCCAAGCACGCCGACGATCCCGCCGCGCAAGTGCGCTGCTTTCTCGCGGCGGGCGTGAAAGTTGCCGGTGTCACGCTCGCTGAAAAAGGCGTGATGCTCGCCACACAAGAGCAGCCCGAGCCGGTTTTCCTGCCCGCCTTCGGGGTCCCAAACGTGGTAGACACCTGCGGTGCGGGCGATGTCTTTCACGGCGCATTCTGCTGGGCCTACGCCACCGGAATGCCACCGCACGCCGCCGCCGACTTCGCCCAGGCCACAGTCGCGCTACGCGTACAGCGCTACGGTAACCGCGCGGGACTGCCTGACCGGGCTACTGTCGAAGCGTTCCTCAAGAAGGCAAGACCATGATCTTCGATGATTTATTCCCTCTCGGCTACGGCGCGGGCTCGCTGGGCACGGCGCTGACGGGCGACGATGCAACGCGCCATGTGGCGATTTATCTGGAGGCGGGAGGCAATATCTTTGACACGGCGCATGTCTATGCGTGCTGGCAGTCCGGCGGCGTGGGCGCGAGCGAGCGGGAGCTAGGACGCGTCTTGAAGCAGCTCGGGGTTTTAGAGAGCGCGGTGATTGTGACCAAGGGCGGACACCCAGCGTTTGGCACCGAGTACCCGCGCCCTGCGCACTTTCTCGCGCCCGAGGTGCTCCATCAAGACATCACCGAGAGCTGCGAGCGTCTCGGAGTGGAGCGCATTCCGATCTATCTCCTCCACCGTGATGATGGCATCACACCCGTTTCAGAGCTTCTGGAACCGCTGCAAGATGCCCGGCTCGGCGCGATTGGCGTCAGCAACTGGTCCGTGGAGCGGATAAGAGAGGCAAACGCAGTGGCAAAGGTGAGAGGCTGGCGCGGCTTTGCCACCAACCAGATTCAGGGCAGCCTCGCCACACCGACATGGTCGGTTACGGACGATCCCACCACACGCTATCTCACCCTAACGGAAATCGCCTTTGGCCTGCCTCTGATGTTCTACTCCGCCACCGCAGGGGGCTACTTCGCAGGGAAGGCTGCTCGGCTCTACGATACGCCCGACAACGTGATCAGACGCAAGCGGGCGGAGCACTTGGCAATGCAATACGGCGCGACAGCAACACAGATCGCGCTGGCCTGGCTTCGTAGCCTCCCCCTACCGACGCTCCCACTCTTTGGCACCACCAACGAGGCGCATCTTCAGGAGATTCTCGGCGCGGCACTGCTCACGCTCACACCCGACGAAGCCGCGTGGCTTACTGAAGGCGATACCAGCGCACCAGCTTGACGGGGGTGCTGAACCAAGCATCTTTGTCATTTGGGGCGGTCTTGCTCACAACAGCAAACTGCCCCTTAGGATCGGCGTTGATCCAGGTTTTCTCGCCCAGATACGCTAGGATATGCTGCCCACTCTCGGTGACGGCAAGATCACCGGGATGGAGTTTGGTATAGTCTGCCGTATTGAGCGTGGTGCTCGCGTTGGTCACGTAGGTGCGCCCCGTGTAGCCTTCCCCAATCTCCTTGGCCGACGCGTCGTACCACCACAGAGCGGCACCAGAGCGCAGAAGCCCGAGGTCTTTGGTGCGCCAGCCCTCCGAGAAACACGTGTCTATCATAGCGCAGCGGATCAAGCCGGAGCAGTCTATCCCCCATCGGCTCTCGCCTCCCCAGATATACGGAGCGCCCGCATAGCTCCTAAGTGCCGTGGTGTAGGTCGTCTGCATCCGCACCCCATCGGCATTTCGGTAGGGCATCAGCGCCAGCCCGACGGCGGCGGCAAGCGGCAGAAGAAAGACAACACGCGCGACAATCGAGCTCCAGAACAAAAATAAGCCACCCGCCCACGCGACAAAAACACTCCCGACAAGAAGCTTACGTACCATACCACTCTGAATCGGAATCAGTGCCAGCACCAGGCAAAGAAATACCAGTGCTCCCCAAGCGTAGAGCTTAATCCGTCGCCGTTGCCGTCGTGTCGTCATGCGTTTCTTACTCCTGTAAACTACCCAATCGTCGCCGCAGGCCGCGTTTCCAAACAGCCGAGAGCTCCGGGATCTCTAGCAGACGCTCGATCAGAGCGACATTGATCTCTTTACCCAGCAGCCCTCGGTTGGCATCGTCTACGGTCAGGCCGTGCTCCGGGCGGCTCTCCAGAGCAAGCATATCACCCGCTTCGACGACACCAGGAGTGAGTACGCGTAGATACCAGCCGGACTTGCCCGTTGCCATCACGGCCTTCAGAAAGCCCTTGATCCCCAGCTTACGCTCTTGTTTGCTGCACGGAAAGCGCGGCTGTGAGACCTGCACCCGCGCCGTCCCAATGGCATAGATATCCCCGATACAGACCAGAGTTTCGTCAGCCTCACTGCCCGCCAGGGTCCAGTTCTCCCCAACGGCGCCGGGGGCAAGCGTAATACCGTAGACGCCACTCCAGTGCTGGAAATGCGCCAGCGGATGCACACAGACGGCTTGATCTTTGGAGCCATGGTGCTTCGTATCGGCAACTTTATCGCCTACAAGCCCACGCAATTCCAGCGCCACCAGGCCGGTCACTGCCGCCCGATAGATCGCCGTGCGCCACTCCCCTTTACTGTCCGTGTGGGTCTGTGGCTGTCCAATCAGCTGCGTGTGAATCGTCAGGCTCATACGGAAAGCCCGTGCTCCCGCAAGACACTCAGAATTGACTCCGTCTCGTGCTCATTGCAGTCCACGAGCGGCAGGCGCACTTTTCCGACATTCAGGCCAAATGCCCGAAGTGCGCACTTGGTCGGGGCGGGCGAGGGAACCGAGAACATAATTTTAGCAACGGGTAGTATCTGCAAGAATAGCTCAGCAGCTTCCGCTTGCTTTCCGGCAAACCACGCCTGGTGCACGGCCTGTAGCTCAGGGCCAATCACATGGGAGATCACACTCACCACGCCCGCGCCCCCCAGCGCCAGCGTCGAGAGAATCGTCCCATCGTCGCCAGAGTAGACATCAAAGCTCTCGGGAGTCTGGCGCAGAATCTCGCCCACTTGCTGCAGATTCGCCGATGCTTCCTTGATCGCCACGATAGTCGGGCAGTCCGTGGCGAGCCGAATTACGGTAGCGGGTTCTAAGTTAGTGATCGTGCGCCCAGGGACATTGTAGAGCATCAGAGGCAGCTCCGTGGCGCTGGCGACGGCCTTGAAGTGCTGGTACAGCCCCTCCTGGCTCGGCTTGTTGTAGTAGGGCACGACAGCAAGAAGCGCTCCGGCACCGGCGGTTTTGGCATCGTGCGCGGCCTCGATCACCTCCGCCGTGTTATTGCCCCCGATGCCCGCAATCACTTTCTCGGAGCCGATCGCGTCCACAACCGCCTTCACCAGCGCTGCTTTTTCGTCGCGGCTCGTGGTTGGGGACTCGCCCGTGGTGCCATTGATCACCAGCGCATCCGAGCTATTGTCTAAGAGCCACTTCGCCAGCGCCACGGCCTCGACAAAGTCAATCGCACCGTGCACCTGAAACGGTGTCACCATCGCCGTCACCACATACCCCCACCGGGGCTGCATTCCACGCATCTAAATTACTCCTCGCTGGATCAAGAGCTCGGCGATTTGGTAGCCGTTGAGGGCCGCGCCTTTCAATATCTGGTCACCTGCTACAAAGAGATCAAGCGCCTTAGGGTGCGACAGATCCTCACGAATCCGCCCCACCAAGCACTCGTCGCGACCCATGGCGTCTATAGGCATTGGGAAGTTATTGCCCTCACGATCATCTACCAAAATCACGCCCGGAAACGCCGCCAGTGCAGCGCGTGCTTCGTCTACGGTAGGTCGTGTGCCCACGAACTCGATATTGACGCTCTCCGAGTGTGCCCGCAGCACGGGAACACGGATACAAGTGGCGGTGAGAGCAAGCTCGGGCGCATGAAGAATCTTGCGGGTCTCCTTGACCATCTTCAGCTCCTCCTCATTGTAGCCCGTCTCGTTGATCGCCGTATTGTGGCTAAACAAATTAAATGCCACCTGGTGCGGAAAGATTTCTTTTGTCGGAGGTTTTCCGGCCAGCAGCTCGCCCGCCTGCACTTCGAGTTCGCGCATCGCCGCTGCCCCCGCCCCCGATGCCGCTTGATACGTGCTCACGACAACGCGCTTCACGGGCCACTTCTGGTGCAGCGGAGTCAGGGCCATCAGCAGGATAATCGTCGAACAGTTCGGGTTGGCGATGATGCCCTTGTGGGCTAGCACATCGTCGGGGTTCACCTCGGGGACGATCAGCGGCACGTCGGGATCCATACGAAACGCCGACGAGTTATCAATCACGACCGCTCCGGCTTTCACCGCCGCCTGCGCGTACTGTTTCGAGCGCCCGCCGCCCGCCGAGAAAAACGCGATATCGCAGCCCTTAAACGAATCCTCAGTCAGCTCGGTAACGGGAAGCTCTTTCCCCTTAAACGTAATCGTCTTGCCCACCGAGCGCGCCGACGCCAGCAGGGTCAGCGAGGCGAGCGGAAAGTCCCGCTCCTCCAACAGTTTCAAAAACTCCGCCCCGACCGCGCCCGTCGCGCCCGCCAAGGCAACATGGTATTGCTTCATTGCA
>JANNDD010000936.1:0-1191 GCA_031387365.1 Armatimonas sp.
CGCGTCGAAAGCGACCAGAAACGGCACTAGCCTGCTGCGCTTGAGAAAGAAATAGATCCCCCGGCGCTTCATGCTCTCGTCGAGTGTTCCGGAACCGTATAGCGTGGTATCAAGCTGACCGCTGACAAAGAGCATCGCATCACGGATTCCCTCCGCCTCTAGCCGTCGGCGGGAGAAACGCGAGAGCCAGCGGTTGTCCGGATCGGCCTTTGCCTTCGCCGAGGAGACACTCGCCGACTGCCGGTAGCTCTCCGTTAGCACCAGCTCTTTGAGGAGTGGCTTGAGGTGCCAGCCGCCGGAGATGAGCTTGGTGGCGAGGCTGTCCAGAAGCTCTGGGTGCGTGGGGCGCTCGCCCATGGTGCCAAAGTCTGAGGGTGTGGCGACAATTCCGCGTCCATAGAGCCGCTGCCAGAGGCGATTGACGATCACCCGGGCGAGTAAGCTTCCTGCGCCGTTTTTCGTATCCGTCAGCCAGTTGGCAAATGCACGGCGCTGGTAGCTGGTGTGGGAGCCCGAAGGCACTTTTTCCTGCCAGGTGGAGTCGGCGGCGTACGTGAGGACTCCCAGGAAGCTCGGTGTCGCGATATCGCCTTTGTTGTTCGGGTCGCCGCGCTTGAGAAAGTGCGTGTTCTCCAGAAAATCCCCGCCCTGTGTGTGTGTCCGAATCGCCGTGACTCCCTCTGAGCAGATCATGGCTTTCTTAAGAGTGGGGCCGGGTCTTACGGCGTCGTGCTTTTCGACGGCGGTGTTGAGCGCTTGCCACTCAGAATCAAGCGTTTTGTACCACTCACGCAGACCATCCGGGCCATCGCCGATTGCGAGGGCCTCCAGTGGTGCACTGGCGCTCTCAGCAAAGGCCAGGCGCGGGCGGCCCATGCCGTGGCCGGAGTTTTTGTTGAATTCCAAGCGTACGGTGACGGCAAAGCCCTCAGGGACACTCACGGGATTCTCTAGGACAAAGACAGCACTGTGGCTCTTTCCAAACTGCGGATCAATCGCCCACGACGATACTCCGTCGCCGTCAATCGCTGCTGCTACTGGGAGGCCCTTCTGCTCGAAATCCGCCTTTGCCGGGGTAAGCTTGACGCCGCCAAATCCCCCCGACGGGCCTTCCACACGCACCCTGACATTGCTCAGTGCAAAGTTCCCATTGGTCGCCCGCCCCGGCCCGCTCTTGACCAGCGAGGGGTG
>JANNDD010000963.1:0-6279 GCA_031387365.1 Armatimonas sp.
CTTCCGTCCGTGAGGACGCAGGCGAAGCCTGGTTGGCAGCGAGGCATTTCAATGCCTCGCCCTAAAATTCTCGGTCCAATAGTCCTGGTGGTCTTTTTGCTGGCCTCACGCCTCTTCTGGCTCGATGCCGACCCGTGGCCATTGCTGGACTGGAGCTCAGGGATCTGGACGGATGAAGGGTTTTATACGTACAATGCTCGCAATGCAGCTCTCTTTGGGCAGGCGCGTCTGGATGAGTTTAACAACGCCAACTTAATGCCCGTGCTGGATCTGGCACAGCGCTTGGTCTTTGGGAAGTTTGGAGTGGGGCTGATCGCGGCGCGTAGCCTCTCTGTTCTTGCATCGCTTCTTGCACTTTTCTTCTTCTGGGATGCGCTGCGACGGGGTTTTGGCAAAAAAACGGCGCTGACGGGGCTGGCACTGCTGGGAACCGATGTCTTTTTCTGGGGCTACAGCCGCCTGGCACTCATGGAGCTGCCCGCAACTCTGGTGCACTGTGCCGCTTTCTGGTGCCTGACCCTGGGGACAAATAGCGGGCTGCTGATCGCGGGGTTGCTTGCCGCTTCGACACTGGCGTTTAAAGCGACCTACGCCCTGTTTCTGCCCGTGCCCCTGATTGCACTGGGCTGGGCGCGGCGCAAGCAAGCGCTGCCGTATGCTGCCGGAGCGCTAGCGGGGCTGGCGATCTACGGAGCACTCTGGGGGATTCCTCACCGCGCCGAGATTGCGCACATGACCAACTTCTATCGCACGAAACAGTCGCAACCACGCTCGATCTCGGAGGTGGGACGCTGTGTGAGCTTCGCGCTTCTGGGCTATCGGCGCACCACTAAAAAGTACATGATGCACTGCCTGGAGACGCAGGCTCCCGTGACAACAACCGTGGGTCTAGTCGGGCTTTTTGGGCTGGGTTGGCGACGGCGTAAACGTGACTTTCTCTGGCGCGTGCTGGTGTGCTGGGCGGGGCTTGCAATGGGCTCTCTTGCGGTGAGTCGTTATATCCCGACGCGCTACTTCTTGCTCTTTCTTCCCGCACTTGTCGCGCTGGCCGCCGTTACCTTGCCGCGCTTGCCTGCGCTCTGGCGGCTCTGGCGCACCCGCTCTCGTGCCCGGGCGTGGGGGCTGGGCGTGCCGATTTTCTTTCTTTGTTACCAGCTCGGAGTCATTCCCCTGGGGGCCGCTCTGGGGAGTGTCGCCGCCGAGTGGGTGACTCTGCCGCTGGCACTGGGACTTGCGTTCGTGGTGGTTCGTCGGCAGCCTGCACTGCCTTCCCCGCCCACTTCACTGGGGAAATGGTTCCTGGCAACGGCGCTCTTGCTAAATGTTGGGAGCAGTGTCTCCGGGCTTCTCAGCCGCACCTACACGCTTCGTGATACCAGCCGGGAGCTGGGGCGCAAGCTTGCACCAGGGACCGTCGTCATTGGCGAGGCCGCGTCGCTGTGCCTGGAGAACCGCCTGCGTGCCGTCCCGATTTTCTACCCGGGGCTCGCGAATGACAAAGACCCACTCACGGTGTTTCAGCCGTCGTATCTCCTGATTATCCGTTCCCCCACGCGGCTGTACTACTGGGAGCGCATTGCCCCAGCGATTATCCAGCCACAGCACGAAGTAGGGCGCCCTCGGCTAGGAAATACGCTAATGTACCTCTACGAGGTGCCACGGTGACGAAGCGACTGGCTTGGGCAGTGATTGTTCTGTGCGTGGCGATCTGGGGGATTAACGCCACGGCGCTGAAAGTGGCGCTGCGGCCCGCGCAGGGCGAGGCTTTTGATCCGGTCTTTCTCTCGGGCTTACGCTTTTTGTTTGTCGCGCCGCTACTTGCACTGGGCCTGAGCTGGCAGGATAGATCGCTACTGCGCTTCTCCCGAAAAGAGTTGCTTATGTACGCGTGCTTCGGTTTTTTCTCGATGCTCGTCGGGGAGATCTTACAGGCCGTCGCCGTGCGCTACACCTCGGTGGCGAACTTGACACTCCTCTCGCATGGGACGATCCCGCTCTCGACGGTACTCTGGACACGGGGGCTCTACGGTGAGCCCTTTGGAAAACGCGCCCTGCTAGGTGCGGGAATCGCACTGATTGGGGTGGCGCTGGTGGCAACGCACGCGCCCGGTGGGCTGCACTTTGGCGGCACCACGTGGCGCGGCGACGCCCTCGCCCTGCTACGCGCCGCGCTTCATGGCGGCTTTCTGACCCTACTGGGAAACCAGCTCGCCACCACACCCGCGCTTAAAGTCACGCTTGGAAATGTTGGGTTTGGAGCACTCTGGAGCCTGCCGTATGTTCTCTGGCGCGGCAGCTCCTTTGACTTTGCCGCCGTCGCGCCCCACACCTGGCTCGCCGTCTTCTGGACCGCCGTCCCAACCACGCTCTTTGGGTTTGTCGCCTGGAACGCCGCTGTCGGAAAAGTCGGCACGGTCGCCGCTACCAGCGCTATGTACGCCCTGCCGTTCGCCGCCGCTGTCGGCGCCTATTTTTTGATCCATGAGCCCATCACTCTCTGGCATGTGCTAGGGGGCGGGTTAATTATTACGGGAATACTCTTGACGAGGAAGAATTATGCCAAAAGATCCAGCAATTAAGAAAGTTATGGTGATCGGCTCCGGGCCGATTGTGATTGGTCAGGCCGCCGAGTTTGACTACGCGGGGGCGCAGGCGTGCCGTGCGCTACGTGAGGAGGGCTGCTCCGTTGTTTTAGTCAACTCCAACCCGGCGACGATTATGACTGATGTGGAGATGGCTGACCGGGTCTATATTGAGCCGCTCACGCCGGAGTTTCTGCGCAAGATCATTGATCGTGAGCGCCCCGATGGCCTCGTGCCCACACTCGGAGGACAGACGGGTCTGAACCTCGCGGCCAAGCTGGCGGATCTAGGGATTCTTGAGGAGTTCAATGTCAAGCTTCTGGGCACGTCTCTGCGCTCCATTCAGATGGCTGAGGACCGAGAGCAGTTTCGTGCGCTCATGCGACGTATCGGGGAGCCTGTGCCCGAGAGCTGGATCGTTGAGTCCGAAGAGGCGCTGATTGCGCTTTCACAGAAAGAGGGGCTTCCCTGGCCACTGATTATCCGGCCCGCCTACACGCTCGGCGGCTCAGGCGGAGGTATTGCACCGACGGTTCCTGAGCTGCTGGAGATCGCGCGGCGTGGGATGCGTCTTAGCCCGGTGAACCAAGTGATGGTGGAGCGCTATCTTAATGGCTGGAAAGAGATCGAGTACGAGGTCATGCGCGATGCCAACGACACGTGTATCACGATCTGCAACATGGAGAACCTCGACCCGATGGGCGTGCATACCGGCGACTCTATCGTCGTTGCACCCAGCCAGACGCTCTCAGACAAAGAGTACCAGATGCTCCGCACTGCGAGTATCAAGATCATCCGGGCACTCGGTATCGAGGGGGGCTGTAATGTCCAGATGTCGCTTGACCCTAAGAGCTTCGACTATTACATTATTGAGGTGAACCCCCGAGTCTCACGTTCCTCGGCGCTGGCGAGTAAGGCCACGGGCTACCCGATTGCGCGCACAGCGGCCAAGATCGCCATTGGTCTGCACTTAGACGAAATCGAGAACAAAGTGACGGGCAAGACGCTTGCCTGCTTCGAGCCCGCCCTCGACTACTGTGTCGTGAAAATCCCACGCTGGCCCTTTGATAAGTTCGTTAGTGCGGACCGACGGATTACCACACAGATGAAGGCTACCGGGGAGGTGATGGCACTTGACCGGACGTTTGAGAGTGCGCTGATGAAAGCCGTGCGCTCGCTTGAAATCGGGGTTCATAGCCTGCGCTACCGGCACGCGTCGGGCTGGAGCGAGATGCAGCTCGAAAATTTATTGCGGGTCGCCACCGACGAGCGCCTCTTTGCCATCGCTGAGGCGTTCCGTCGCGGGATGCTCGTTGAGGAGATCGCTAGTTTAGCGCACTACGACCCTTGGTTTTTAGTGAAAATCAAGAACCTTACGGACATGGAAGTGCGATTGGAGCAAGCGGGCGCAAGCCTCGACAATACGCTCCTCGCCGAGGCGAAGGCGATGGGCTTCCCGGACCGGACGATCGCTGAGCTGACGGGGCTGAAAGAGCTGGAGCTACGCAACCGCCGCAAGGCCGCTGGAATCATTCCCACCTACAAGATCGTGGATACCTGCGCCGCCGAGTTCGAGGCCCAGACTCCTTACTTCTATTCCTGCTACGAGCCGCTCCATGCAGGTGTCTCGGGAGGGCAGGACGGGTAGTCTCCCTTAACCGCCCACACGAACGTGGACGTCTGCGGGCGTGCCGCCATAATGTCGCTCCGCGACTCAGAGAGTTTTGTGAGTCGCGGAGAGTGGTGTTAGTCGCGGAGCGACATCCCAGCCGAAGGCTCCTAGACGCCGATTTCAACGTTTGTTGTGAATTGGTACGGTTTGACCGGTTTGACACGAGGGATTAAAATCTCTCGCTACGGGTCGGCTCCGCCGATGTCCTTCGGACAAGAGAAGAGATCCTTTGGACAAGAGAACGCGTTTGTCTGCCTCATTCGTCCATTTTGCTTTCGGTTTTCCCGTCCGGAGGACGCGCCGAAGGCGTTTGTAGCGAGGGATTTCAATCCCTCGAAAGGTGACGACGCAGCGAAAACGTAATTCACAACAAACGTTTCAATCGGCGGTGAAGAAATTAGGCTGCTTGCTTGTCTGAGGAAGGGGCACTGAGCGAGCTGCAGATGTAGTTGCGGGTCTTCTTGGCCGTGTAAAGTGCGACATCGGCGGCATCTAAGATCTCTCGCGAGTGGATCATCGTTGCCGTGCGCTCGGCAAGACCGATACTCACGGTGATGGCACGGTTTTTCCAAGGAGCTGCCTGGATGGCTGCACGAATCCGTTCGGCGATGCGGATGGCATCCTCTTCGCTGGTTTGAGGCAGGAGAATCAGAAACTCATCGCCTCCGTAGCGCGTGGCGACATCCGTGACACGGACCGCGTGCTGGAGAATCATCCCGATTGTCTCTAAGATCGCGTCGCCCGCCGGGTGTCCGAAGCTGTCGTTATAGGTCTTGAAATAGTCTACATCAATGATTGCGAGGGTAAGAGGCTCCTGGTAGCGAACTGCCCGATTCCATTCGATCAGCAGGCGTTCATCCAGCGCACGGCGGTTGTAGAGACCGGTGAGAGAGTCGCGTGAGGCAGTGTGCGCTAGCTGCGTATTGACGGTTGCTAGCTGCTGGTTTGCCTCTTCCAGCTTGGCATTGGCCATTTCTAGCTGCTGGTTCATCTGCAGTTGCTGCTTTTGCCCTAGGAGTAGCTGACTCTCGACCACACGAAGCTGGTTGAAGAGCTGAAGCGCTAGTGCCATGGCGAGGAGTGCACTAACAATCCCTCCCAAGAGAAGCTGCGCTGCCTCGTCGCGCTCTATCTTGGAATCGGTCTCTAGGGCGTGCGCGAGCCGGTCCGCGGTCTCTCGCATCCTGAGAGTGGTAGAGAGACTGAGTGTCTTGGGACGGATTGCCTCCAGGTAAAACTGATTCCAGGCCGATTCTGTTGCCATGATGGCACTCGGCGACGAAAACTTAATCTCCTTGCGAATCTGGCTCATCTGTGTAAGGTCAGCTCGGACATCACTTGTCGGTTTCTGGCTCGTTTGTATGTAGATGCGAAGAGCAATGGTCTGGAGCTGGCTGGCCTGTCGGGTGTGATGAAGAGTGATGATGCTTCCTCGTGTCTCTTGCCAGGCATAGACCATCACACTACAGGGCATCAAGAACAGGAGCATCAGAATGACAATCAAGAGAGGGGCACTGCGGCTGCCCAGCACAGGCTGGGAAAGAAACTTGCCGTAGAAGGCACAGATAATGGGCAGGACATCCACGAGCCAGAGCCAGGGAGTTGTCTGCTGTGCTTTCCAGAGGCCGATAGGGAAGGAGAGATCCGCATGGAGTGTGACAAAGATTGTCGCCAGAATAGGGAGAAGCAGACTGATAGGAAAGAGCAGACGGCCTACAAAGGCACGTTTCTCCATTCTGCGATTTGGTTTAGCGGATCTCATTCTCTGTCATTGTGGCTTTTCACGGATAATTTTGAAGGGGGATGACTCGTCGCTAGTGAATTCTTGTGCATGAAAATTCTGTCGCTGCGGCGCTTACAGCCCGGTGAGTGGCGTGAGGAGGCTCAGCTAATCGCCCAGTCCACGAATGCCTGGTATCAGGCCAGCGGAAAGCCCGCGATCTTCACCGGCGATCCTGGTCAGTGCGAGGTTTTCTGCCAGGTGTACGAGGCACTGGATCCCGGCTGCTGCGTGGTCGCCCAAGA
>JANNDD010000967.1:0-2172 GCA_031387365.1 Armatimonas sp.
AGACTGTAAAAAAAGATAAAAAAAACATTTTTGCTCACCTAGAAAAAGGAGAATTTTGTGTTAAGATAGCGTTGCTTAATTTCTAATTCCCCCTTTGTGGATAACTAAAACCACAACCTATAAATAGACGATGTAAAAACTCCTTAACAACATGGCACTCACCAGTGGCTTGCCTCAGTACGGGCTAGAGCACCATGAGTCCACGGTCAATGTGCTGCGGCCCAACGCGCTAGGCGACGGCACGAGTACACCGGGGCAGTGGAACGCGAATTTGTTGCCTCATGAGTATGTCCATAGCTGGAACGGTAAGCACCGCCGCCCGTATGGCTTAGCCGGAAAGACTTTCAATCAGCCGCTCTCCACGGACTTGCTCTGGGTCTATGAGGGCCTGACGGAGTATCTGGGCGAGGTGCTCATGGTGCGGTGCGGCTTCTATCCCTTCGATGCGGAGCGCGAGCACCTGCGCCAAGCACTACTCTCGCTCGATGCCCGCGAGGCACGCAAGTGGCAGTCGCTTCGCGAGGCGGCACTGGCCTATCCGCTGATCGCCGCCAAGGGCGATGGCACGCGGCTGCGCCTTTCCAATGATGTTTATTACGAGAGCATGCTCCACTGGCTCGAAGCCGATGCGCTGATCCGCCAGAAAAGCCAGGGGAAGCTCTCGCTTGATGATTTTTGTAGGCGCTTCTTTGGCGGGGTCAACCGTGGTCCTGAAGTAAAGCCCTACACGGAGGCTGAGCTCGCCGCCACTCTCTCCGCCACCCTCCCCGGCCAAGACTGGGCGGGCTGGCTCCGCGCCCGCTTCGATGCCACCGACTCACGCGCACCTCGGCTGGGGCTGGAGCTGGCGGGCTGGCCTGAGCAACTGGGGGAGGTAAACGAGCCCCGCCGTGAGCCTGAGACACTCTCGGACTTTCGGTACTCGCTGGGCTTCCGCCTCGCGGGTGCGCGGATCACCCGTGTCGAGCCGGACTCGTTCGCCGCTCAAGCGGGGCTGAGCGTGGGCAACCAGCTGACACTGCTCAATGGTCAACCTTTCACCAACACGGCACTCCGTGAGGCGATTCGTGCGTCAAAAGCGCAGGCGATGCAGCTGGTTTTACAGGTGGATAGCTCCCGTGAGGTGCGCTTTGACTACCTGGGAGGTGAGCGTCTCTCACTGCTTGTCCGACGCTCCGAAGTGCCCAATCGGCTGAGTCAGATTTTTCTCAGAAAAGAATAGAAAAAGCCTTGACGAAGTTCTTGGAATCGGTTAGAGTAATCCTTAAGTTAAAAAGTTAAAGATGATCTATTAAAAACGTATGAAAACGGGATCACGCCTTCGACCACAGTTTGTTTCTTAAGCAAATCTTTGCGAGGTGTAAAAAATGTCTCATCAAAATAAACGGTCGGCCTTTACGCTGATCGAACTGTTAGTTGTCATCGCTATCATCGCCATTCTAGCGGCGATTCTCTTCCCTGTGTTTGCGCAGGCTCGTGATAAAGCCCGCGCTACCGCCTGTTTGTCCAATGCGAAGCAGCTTGGCCTCGGGCTCATGATGTATCTTCAGGACTACGATGAAAAAGTGCTGCCACGCTACCAGGCGTGTCCTAGCACCGGGCCTACAAATAAAGACCAAAAACTCTGGACTGCGACTATCCAGCCCTACGTCAAAAATGAGGGGATTTTTGTCTGCCCTTCGGCAGCGAATGCGAACTACGCAGACCAGTGGACGCAGTGGGATGCAACCATCAGGCCAGTGAATAATCGGGGACGTGTTGCGATTGGCTACAACCAAACCATCAGTGGCTGGTACTACGCGACTCCTAATGGCTGTGGGGATATGATCCTACCAACCATCCCACAGATCCAGGTACCCGCTAAGAATGTCATGTTCGCTGATTCGCCCTCGGGCGATCTTCCCGGTGGCTTTCGCGGCTATCTGATGGGGAACACCGGGTTGAATGTGCCCTATACCGCAACCTCCGCAGGGAGCATTGCAGCCAAGCACAATGAGGGGACGAATCTAACGTTTTTTGATGGTCATGCCAAGTGGTACAAAGGGAGTGCGCTTCTCTGGAAGCCGAATGCAGTCATTAACTGTACAGACACTTCGTTCTGGCTTAATCCTTATATGGATGTGAACGATGCACATGTTAAGTTCAATATCTCTGATTCCTGCTTCCCTAACC
>JANNDD010000976.1:0-4598 GCA_031387365.1 Armatimonas sp.
GCGCTGGGCGCATCAAGAAGGCGCGGCGGCATTTGCGACACGTGGTGCGTATCTCAGGGCGGGCCTGCGGATGCTACGCGATGTGGTAAAAATTCGCACCCTCCATGCGCACGTCGAGCCAGTCACTTCTACGGCGGCACCACTCTCCCGATGAGCAAGAAGCTGCTTGGAAGTAAGAAACGCCTAGGCATGACGGCAGGAGCCGCTGCGGGGCTCGCTCTCTACGCCCTCAAGGTCGAGCCGCTTTTAGTCGAAGTGACCCACACGGAGCTTTTCTTGCCGCGCCTACCCGCCGCCTGGGATGGACTCTCGATTCTGTTTCTCTCCGACCCGCATGTCTGGGAGTTTGGCGAGCGGGAGCGGCGCGTGGTGGCGCTCTGCGCGGAGCTGGAAAAGCCGGATCTGATTGTCTGGGGCGGCGATTTCCTGGGAAACTCACGGGGCGTCGTTCCCGCCGTTCGCCTTGTGACAGAGATCGCCCAGCTTTTCCCAGAGACTCCAGCATTTGCGATCTGGGGCAATGCGGAGCACAAGATTCGCAAGGAGCGCCGTGCTTGGCTCGAAGCGCTTTTAGCCGAAGTGGGTGTCTGCACGCTCACTAACGAGAGCTTGCCGCTGACACTACGCGGGGCGACCATCACTCTGGCGGGCTGCGACGATCCCTACTACGGCCACGCCGACTTAGAGGCTACCTTTGCAGAGCTTACCCCGGGGCGCTTCACGCTCTTGCTGGCGCACTCCCCGCAAGTGGCGGCGCTCGCAGCACGGGCGGGTGTGGACTTAATGCTCTCCGGACACACCCACGGTGGTCAAGTCCGCTTCCCGCTCCTTGGCCCCTGGAAGACCCAGAACCCGCTCAGCCGCCTCCTGGACTGCGGCACGTTTCCCCCTACCCGACTCACCAAGATTCTGGGCTACGATCCCGGGGGGGAGCTTACCACCTACATCTCGCGCGGCATCGGCCTAGCTTTCGTCCCGTATCTTCCCTGGCTCGCCCCCCGGTTTAATTGCCGCCCTGAAGTGGCACGATTGACGCTTCGCATGGGTTTCCCTCCCTCCCCCCTGCCCCTCCCTCCCGATAACGGGTTAGGGAGGGGGAGATTAGAGAGGGAACTGGCGCGGGTTCCCCCCACCCCAACCCTCTCCCATTATTGGGAGGGGGTGGCGTAGTGAGGAACGAACGGAGCCGGGGGAGGGCAAGCCGGGGGAGGGCAAACAAAGCGGGGGGAGGGCCAACTGGGTATAATCCCTTCATGATCGTGGCAACTGCGCCCGGCCGCTGCGGCGTGCTAGGCAACCCGACCGACATGTACGGCGGCTCTGTTCTCTCCTGTTCCCTCTCCGAGCGTGCAACCTGCACGCTTTCTGACACCGAAGCGCTGATCCTAGAGGCCGATAACGGCGAGCGACAAGTCATCGCGAGTGTGGCAGACCTAGAGCCTTCGGAGGAGTTCCCGCGCCTTGACTTAGCGAAAGCCGTGCTGAGGGGCATGGGGATTGATCCGGGCGAAGTCGGTTTTCACCTCACCACCAGCACAGAGATTCCGATGCAGGCAGGGCTGGCGGGCTCGACGGCGCTCATGGCGGCGGTCTATGGCGCGGTCTCGAAAAAACTCGGACGCGTGGAGCACAAGCACGCCATCGCCGCCGCGATTCGCAAGATCGAGTACGAGATTCTTGGGGTGATCTGCGGGTTTCAGGATCAGCACATGGCGGTCTTTGGGGGCCTTAACTACATGGACTTCCGCGACAAAGGCAGCCATCTCCCGATGGAGGCGCAACCCTACGCCACGGTTGAGCCGCTGATAGATTTAGTGCCCCAGCCTGATTCTCTCCCGTTTGTGCTGGCTCACACGGGGGTCAAGCACCACTCAGGGGCGGCGCACAAGCCCGTGCGTCAGCGCTGGCTCGACAACGACCCCGAGGTACGCGCACTCTACGATCACTTTGTGCCGGGGCTGGCACGCAATGGCAAAAAAGCGCTGCTGGAAGGCGACTGGGTGACCATTGCAAAACTCATGAACCAGAACCAGGAAGTCCAGTTTCGGCTCGGGGCGAGCGGGGCGGCGGTGGATAAGCTGGTCGAAGTCGCGCTGGCCAGTGGGGCGCTGGGTGCCAAGCTCGCCGGTGCCGGGCAAGGAGGAACCGTGCTCTGCCTGACGTTTGAGCCGGAGCGCACGATTGCGGCCCTCAAAGCCGCCGGGGCAGGGCGCATCATCCGCCCCGTGCCCTCGGCGGGGCTGACAGTTCAGGTAAAATAGGCCATGTCACTGACGATTCCACAACCCGACCCGACGCCCGGCGATACGTCCTGGTTTACCCACGACCGCTTTGGTATGTTTATTCACTGGGGCCTCTACGCAATGGGGGCGCGCCACGAGTGGCTCAAGAACTACGAGCAGCTCACTGACGAGCGCTACGAGCGCTACTTCAAGTTCTTCGACCCCGATCTCTACGACCCGGAGGTCTGGGCGAGCGCGGCAGAAAACGCGGGAATGAAGTACTTTGTGATCACCACCAAGCACCACGAGGGGTTCTGTCTCTGGGACTCGGCGCTCACCGACTATAAAGCCACGAACACTCCGGCAAAGCGCGATCTCTTGCGCCCCATGGTCAATGCCTTCCGAGGCCACGGCCTCAAGACGGGTTTTTATCACTCGCTGATTGACTGGCACCACCCGGACTTTGTGGTGGATGGCGTGCACCCCCAGCGCAACTCCCCCGAAAAAGAAGCGCTCAACACAGGCCGTGACCAGAGCCGTTATGCGAAATATCTCCATGGGCAAGTGCGCGAGATCCTCTCCGAGTTTGGCAAGATTGATATTCTCTGGTGCGATTTTTCCTACCCGCCGCAGAAAGGCCGCGCGCAGTGGGACAGCGAGAACCTCTACAAGCTCATCCGCGAGCTGCAGCCAAATATCATCCTCAATGACCGGCTTGACTTGGAGTCTGGGTGGGACATCAAGACCCCCGAGCAGTTTCAGCCGCGCCAGTGGGTGCACTTCAATGGCAAGCCCGTCACCTGGGAAGCCTGCCAGACGTTCTCTGGCTCGTGGGGATACCACCGCGATGAGTCGAGCTGGAAGTCTTTAGAGATGCTGATCCAGATGCTCATTGACACGGTGAGCAAGGGTGGCAACTTACTGCTCAATGTCGGCCCCACCGGGCGCGGCGAGTTTGATGTGCGGGCACTAGATCGTCTGCAAGGCATGGGCGAGTGGATGAAGCGCCATAGCCGATCGATCTACGGCTGCACACAGGCCCCCGCCGAGCTCGGCGACACGCCTCGGGACTGCCGCTACACCTACAATCCGACCACGAACCGGCTCTATGTCCACGTGCTCGCCTGGCCCTTCGGTCAGCTTTATTTGGATGGCCTTGATCCGGCACGCGTGGAGTACGCCCAGCTTCTGAATGACGCGTCGGAGGTGCTCATGAAAGATATCGAGCCTTGGCAGCACGACTTCTCGGGAGACAATAAGCGAGCCTCACTGGCTCTGCGCCTCCCGATCCAGAAGCCCAATGTCACCGTGCCGGTGATCGAGATTTTTCTGAAGTAGGAGAGGCTTATGTTTGCCCAGGAAGTGATGATCCAGCGTGAGCTACCCTATCTCGCGCCGGATCGCAAAGAGAAGCTCGATCTCTATCTGCCGCCAAGCCGTGCGCCGGGGACACGCTCGCCGGGCGTCGTGATTATCCACGGGGGCGGCTGGACGGGGGGCAGTAAGTCCGCAGGCCGGGAGCTCAATATTGGCACAACTCTCGCACGCGCGGGCTATGTCTGCATCAGCATTGACTACCGGCTGGACAAAGTGGGGCGCTGGCCCACTAATGTTTATGACTGTAAAAACGCCGTGCGCTATCTGCGCAAAAACGCCGAGAAGCTAGGGATAGACACGGAGCATATCGGCGTGATCGGCGGCTCGGCGGGGGGGCATCTGGCGCTGATGTTGGGAGTCACCGATGGCATCCGAGAGCTGGAGCCAAGTGCGCCCTACCCTGGCATCTCCAGTAGCGTCCAAGCGGCGATTGATCTCTACGGCATCTCGGATATTCGTAGCCGCAAGCAGATCTCCCCGGACGGCACGCCCCTTGAGAAACGTGTCCCCTCCGATGCGATCTTCGGCGACAAAGCGACGATCACCGACGCCGACCGCGCCCTCGCGTCTCCGATGACACATCTGAGGCGCGGCATCCCTCCGATTCTGATCCTCCACGGCGATAGAGACACCACGGTGGACATTGACCAGTCCCGTGATCTCGACAAGCGCCTCACCGAGCTAAAGCTTGAGCACCAGCTAATTATTGTCCCCGGCACAGGCCACACGTTTGATTTGCAAACCTGGAACAAAAAGCCTCTGGCAATGGATCTGCGGCCTGTCGTCACAGGTTTCTTTGACAAGTGGCTGAAGCCGAAGTAGCGCGGGACGTACACCGGGGATGGATTTATTGGTAGCACCTTTCCGTGTCCGGGTTAGTTGCATCCCGGCTCGCTTAGGCTCGCCACCCTTCGGTCTACGGTCGTTCCTCCCTACGAAGGGTTTGTTTATGCGTGACCCAAACCCTTCGCAGCGACGAAGGAGCGATCAGCCGAAGGG
>JANNDD010000008.1:0-16747 GCA_031387365.1 Armatimonas sp.
AGAAACGGCAGGCTCCAGAGAATATAGGCTGGACGCGGTGGCACAAGCAGCACCAGCGTTGCAAAGACTAAGTTTAAGTAGACCAGGAGCAGGTCCCAGTTACGCTTGGGGTAGCAGAAAAAGCGCACGCAGAGCAAGAGAATCACTAAGGGTGCGACCAGCACTCCTTGCCCTGAGCTTCCGCCCACAGGAAGCCGCAAGGCGAGCAGGCGACGGCTCTCCTCGGTGCCAAAAACCATCTGCCGAAACTCAGGGTGCGCCACAAAGGGATAGAGAAAGACCACGAGTACCGAGAGCGCGATCACGGCGTAGCGGGCAGCACTCTTCCAACCTTTTTTCTGTGCCACGTAGATAAAGAAAAATGGAGCAGCCGCAAGCAAGTGCGCCTTGGTCGCCAGCGCAAAGCCCAGCCAGAGCGCGGCGCTTCGGTAGCGCTCCTGGCGCAGGCTCGCTAGGGCGCAGAGAAACAGCGCGGTTGGGATGATGTCAAGTTGCCCGTGCCAGTAGCAGATGTACATCACCAGCGGGTTGCACCAGTAGAGCCAGAGCACGCGCGATCTTTCCCGAGGAAACCAGCCGAGCAAGACACCCAGTATCGCCAGATCGCAGAGGAGCAGAGGCAGCCGAAAGACAAACAAGTGCGCAAAGCTCACGGTTTCAACACCGCCCGGCAGAAAGGCTGCGAAGAGCTGGCGCGGTACCGTGAGCGCATAGAGCATCAGGGGGTTGTAGGGAAAGAGATCCGTTCGGCCCTGCACCACAAAGTGCTGGTAGGGATCCTGGTAGCCCGAAAGAACATAGTAGTTCACAAACGGGATAAAGAGCTCCCGCAGGTAGTGCGACGCGAAAAACGTCCCGAGTACCAACTTAAAGATCAAAACGCCCCAGAACAGGCGGCTACGCGTCGGCATTAGAACCTCTCCCCTAACCCCTCTCCCAGGCGCTCATGCTTCGCTGGGAAAGGGGAAACGATACTGTCTGGCTCCCCTCTCTTCCCCAAGGAGGAACGACTGCCCGGGGGAGGGAGGGGCTGGGGGTGGGAGAGGTTTTCAACGGCATGGCGCTTAACCTCGCTTGCCAAAGTAGGCCGCCCAGTAGTTGTAGGTCCGGACATCGTCGGGGACTCCGAAGCAGAGATAGTGCTCCACGGGGAAGACCTGCGCGGTGCGCCCCTGCTCCAGAAGCAAGTTGATGCTGGAGTCCACGTAGAACTCACCGTTCACTCGGAGATTCTGCGCGATAAGCGCATCGGCAGCCTTGAAGAAGTACTTGGATTTCTTGAACCAGAACGCACCGATCACGCCATGGGCCTGCCGAATATCACCCTCGGGGGCTTGCTTGCACAGAACGGTTTGGGCGTTGTTTTTCGCATCCAGCTCCACCCAGCCGTACTGTTTCGGGTGGCGATTGGCGTGCGGGTGGTTCCGGAACGTCCAGATCAGGCAGTCCGATCCGCTCTCACTTTGCGTGAGCATGTCGTAGTGCAGGGCATCGTAGACAAAGGCGGCGTCACAAGGAGCGATGAGCAACGGCGCTTCTGGGTCTATTTGACCACGAGCGAGCAGGCACGTACATGCCTGGCCCTCGGTGAGTTCTTCGACGGGCAACAACGTGAGGTGGCGCCCGTCTTGGCTCATGTACTCGGCCAGGCAGGAGCTTGCCAAGTGCTCCGTGCGACACGCAGCGATCCAGTTCCTCGCGGCCGGCAGTGAGCGTAGAGCGCGAGCGATCATCGGAGTGCCGTCGACGGGCACGAGCGGCTTGGCGACTTTATAGCCCTCTTGTGCAAAGCGCATCCCGGCTCCCGCCATCGGAATTAAGTTCGTGCCAGGCATCACAGCGAGCTCCGGAGCCCAGCCGTCTTTTTCGGCATAGTGGCTAAAGTAGCGCGACCAGGCAAGATACTCCTCTAAGTCCTCGGGCGTGCCCCACTGCAAAAAATGCTCTAGCTCATAGATCCGTACGGGCTCGTTTTTCTCGACGAGCAAGTTAAACGGCACGCTGGCATAGAACTCGCCATTGGTAGATAGGTTGCGTTCGACGGCTTCCTGAAACGTAGCTTTGAGCAGCGCACCGGAGCGGAAATAATAGGTCCCCGACGATGCGAACTCCTCTAAGCGATTGTCCGTAAAACAGTGTTTCTCCTGAATTTCGAGCATTGCCATGCTCGCTTCATCATGCCGTAAATAGGCATAGAGATTTGGGCCAAGCGAGTGCGGGTGAAAGCCACGATAGGCGGTGACGCAGCCCGCGGGGTTCTCACGCTCCATCGTCGCTTTAAAGTCCGCAAAGTCCCAGCCCACGGAGAAGTCCGTGTAGTTCAGCACGATCGGCTGGTCGTCTTTAATCCACTCAGAGGCTTGCAGCGCTGCCCAGACGGGTCCGCGCTTGTGCGGCGCAATCCCAACAATCTTTCCCTCGGGCGCAAGGCGCTGAAGCGTCGGACGCAGCTCAGGAATAGTCTCCAGAGCGTCCGTGCCACAGATAAACAAGAAGTCGGTCTCGCCCGGAAATATCCGCACGACATGCTCAATCATCGGCATGCCCTCAACCTCGATAAGTGGCTTGAGCTGGCTATAACCCGCGCGCTGAAAACGACTGCCCTGGCCCGATAGTGGAATCACAACTTGCATTTCTTTTTTATCGGTTGTCCACCGGTATTATCCTCAGGCTCTCGCTGACCGACTTTCCTGCCAAAAATACGGATATGGTGCTGCACTCCGTCAAACAAAAGCTTGGGCTACTGGTGCTTTTCCTTTTTGTTTTTCTTGCAATTCGGGTGCAGGTTGCGGCGGACGACTGCGAGGGGGCCCGGCCCATTGAGGTGAGCCTTTCTGGAATCTCAGACGCCGACGCGAGCCGTATTCAGATCTTTGCTCAGTCCCCTTTGGCGAAGGCACGTCCGTTAACACACTTGCCGGGAACAGATGTCTGGCGGCAACACTTCACTTTTTGGACGCATGCGCTGCGTCTCTATCTCCCCCCGGAGCTACTCCAAAAAAGCCACCCCTTAACGATCACCATTGGGGGAGAGCAGAGGTTTTCAGCCAGTACGGCCACGATCCAGACAAGCTGGAAGGCAGTGCCTAAGCCCACCGAGAGTTCCTCTGAGCTAGTCGCGTTCGACTCCCCACCGGAGATCAGTGCACCACAGTCCCCTCTCTTTCGTGGGGTAATCAATGGCCCAGAGCTGACACCGTTTCTTGAAATCCTCGGGCAGACACTGGGGCTTCTAGTGCTGGGCATCATCGCCGTATTGCTTGGTCACCGAGCACTTCCCCCGCGAAACCGCGCTTTACGACTCGTCTCTGCCTGTCTGCGAGAACGTGCCCCTTTGCCACAGCCAAAGAGCACGGAGCGCGGCTACGCCTTCGCGGGGCTGGGCGTTTTATTGCTGGCGCTTGTGGCCCTCGTTCACGGCCAGCGCTATGGTTTTGTCCATGACGACAACATTACCCAGTTCTTCCCCGTCATTCTCCAAGGCTGTGAGAGCCTACTACAACACGGAGTATTCCCAACCTACAACCCCTACCAGCTCATGGGAGCACCCACAACAACCATAGGAACTTATGCACTAACCTACCCGCCGACTTATATGGCCTATGCAGTCGCAAACTATATTTTTAGAGATCGTTATCTAACACTGGACATATTTGTGCTTCTGCATCTAGTGCTGGGCTATCTGGCAACCTTTACACTCGCAAGAAGAATTGGGATAAGAAGCTCCCTGGCAATGATGGCAGCTCTTAGCTTTGTTCTGTGCGGCTACTTCGGTGTCTACACAAGAGGCTGGTTCTACATGGCTCCCGTCGCGCTCTGGACACCACTGCTGCTGCGACAACTGCATCGCCTCACCGATCCAAAACCACTCTGCTGGCGCTGGGCGGCCAGTACAGGAATCGTGATCGGCTTGTACTTTCACGCGGGCAACGCACAGATGTGGAGCTATACCCTCTTGCTCAGCGTAGCTCTCGTGCTACTCTGGAAACGAGCGGGCCGCTTGACACGGGGCCGCTTGCTCTGGGCACTGGCAGGACTCCTCATCGGACTCGCTCTCGCGGCACCACTGCTCATCACCCAAGCAGCAGAGGTCGTCGGGATTGACCGGGAGGCCAATGTCAAGACGGGCACACTGCGTGGCTTTGTGGCTCTGCTCTTGCCCTCGCCGCTGGTGAGGGCTGCACATCCCGGAATTGAGCCTGGGGCACCAAATGTCTGGAACCATCTTTTCAACTTCGCTCCACTGTATTTCTGTAGCCCGGTCTTTCTGGGAGCGGGACTGCTTGCCCTGGCATCACTTTTTACTTTTCGCTGGGATCGTCGCTGCGTGGGAGCGAATGCGTGGCTTCTGTGCGGCGGTCTGGCACTCGTACTCAGCCTTGGGGAGAACGGCGGACTGGCGCAGCTCTTTGCCCAGCTTCCTGGATTCAATAAGTTCCAGCACTGGTGGAAGTTATTGCCCTTCGTGGCGCTTTTCTTTGCCTTGGGCGGCGCACTTCTGGTAGAGCGCTGGCTAAAAATCACACGCAGGGCGCGACTGACCGAGCAGTGGATGACAGGTATTGTCCCGATCCTACTGGTCTACAACGCCTTTATCTCCCAGCCCATGATGACGATTCCCGATAAGCCCTATCCACCGTTGCCTTCTGCCGTGCGGGCACTCGTTCTAAATCCCCAGGAGCCGCAGCAGCGCAGTATGGCCCTTGCACCGTGGCTACCGGAATGGAAGGAGCCTGTTTTTGTCGGAAGCCTGAGCCAGAACTTTGCCACGATCTACGGTGTCCCGATGCTGGAGGGCTACGATCCACTGGTGGAGAAGACCCCACTCAATGTCCGACTGAAAGACCGGCTCTATAGGAGCACCACGTTCAAAAGAGTACGACAAGACTTCGACCCGATTCCGATTGTGGCGCCCTTGGAGGCTCTCCATCGCTACGGTGTCCGCTGGATTATTCTCACTGAAGGGCATGAGGAACTTAAGGGCACCTATGCGCTTGATCAAGTAATCACTACCCATACGAGTCTCCGGCTCCGGCTACCCCATACAAGCGTTTTCGAACTCTCAGGCAGTGATCCTTTGGCTTTTGTGGAAGACATTCCCGAGCACCCGCTTCCTATCGCTTTTGATGCAACCGGGGCGAAAGTGGAGCTGGGCAAGTTCTCGGAAGGCGGCACAGTGGTTGTGAATCTCTTAGCCAGAGAGCGACTGCATGCCTTTGTCGATGGAAAGCCGACCCCCATCACAAAAGATGCCTGGGATCGTGTCACGGTAAAAACACAGACGGGAGCCAAGCGGCTCACGCTACGCTACGAACCAAACTGGGGCAAGGGATTTTTCCTGAGTGGTTGTCTGCTCCTCAGCGCAGCCGGTGTTCTTTTGTCTTGCCGGAAAATACATACTGCATGAGGATTTTTCACGAATCCCTCCACCGCCGATTGAAACGTTTGTTGTGAATTGATGTGGTTTGACACGGTTTGACACGGTTTGACACGAGGGATTAAAATCCCTCGCTGCGGGTCGGCTCCGCCGATGTCCTTCGGACAAGAGAAGAGATCCTTTGGACAAGAGAACGCGTTTGCATGCCTCATTCGTCCGTTTTGCTTTCGGTTTCCCCGTCCGGAGGACGCGCCGAAGGCGTTTGTAGCGAGGGATTTGAATCCCTCAAAAGCAGCGAAAACGTAATTCACAACAAGCGTTTCAATCGGCGTCTAAGAGCCTCGTGCCTCGGCTACGAAGTCGCTCCGCGACTGAGAACTTAGGAACTTGGTAGTCGCGGAGCGACTTTTTGGCCGAAGGCCCCCAGACGCCCCCTTTCAGTGGGCGGATAACGATTCAAGCCCAAAGTGGTAGACTTCTGTATGTTTTTTCTCTTTGCCACGCTGAGTGTGCTAATGCTGACTTCATCGATCGCTTGCGCACAGAATGAGTCGCCCGACATTGTCTCCATTGGAGCAGGAAGCTACACGACAAAGCTTCCCGCTGGGGCGAAGGAGCCGGGGATACTGCCATTTGTGACGGAGGCAGTAAAGCGGCCTGTTCCCACCAACGACTGGTGGAGCTCGCTGGTCTTCTCTAAGTTCTCGAATCAGATGTTCCCCCACCCACTAGGCATCCAGGCACACGAGAAGGGCTTGCGGATTTACTATCCTGGCATCGGCTACACCGCCAACCCTGAGGGGATCTTCACTGCGGTGATGCAGGCCCCCAACGATCTGGTGATTGGGCACTCCACACAGGCTACTTTCCCCGATGCGCGTGCCCAGAGCTGGAGCGACTGGTTCGTCACCGCTGCGTTTGGCAATAAGCTCTTTCTGACATTTGGGCACGGCTCCCCGTTTGTCTACGGCACCATTACAGACGGCGACCCGACATTCACCTTCGCCAGCGCACCGACGGTGTTTTCCGGCGATGCGAAGAGCCCCGTACTTGGGGTGATGCTTCAAGGGCGTAGCTACGGCCTCTTTGGCTCAACGGGCTGCACATGGGAGGGCATCGGCACCAGCAAGCTTGTTTGCAAAGGCAAGTCGTACTTTTCCGTGGCGCTGCTTCCCGATAGTAAGCAAGAGACACTAGCGTTCTTTGCCAAATACGCACATAACCACGTGACGGACTCAAAAGTAGTCTGGAGCTACGACGAGAAGACGAGTAAAGTAACGACGAAGTACGCCTTCACGGTAAAAGCCTATGAGGGCACGATGCCGGGGACGCTCTTTGGGCTCTATCCACACCAGTACCAGCGGAGCACCACAAAGCTCACGGGCTACACCTACCAGTGCACGCGTGGTGTCTTAAAAGTTGCCGCCGGAGACGGTTTCACGACCGTCACCCCGTTCCAGGGTGTCCTGCCGCTCCTGCCCGACTTTGGCGGCTACGAGAAAGCGACCCTCAAGAAATTTATAGACGCCGATGCCGCCACCTACAAGCCCGAGCTGGCCGATACGTACTGGACAGGAAAGGCACTCGGTAAGCTGGCGACCCTCACGGCGCTCGCGGAGGCGACAGGCAATGTTGCGGCCAACAAGGCGCTTCGGGCGCGTCTCAAGGCACTTCTCGAAGACTACTTCACGGCGAAGAGCGGCAAGGCCAAGGGGCTGTTCTACTACAACAAGCCCTGGGGGACACTGATCGGCTACCCCGCCTCCTACGGTAGCGACGAAGCCCTCAATGACCACCACTTCCACTACGGCTACTTCCTCCGCGCCGCCGCCGAGCTCGCGCGGCAGGAGCCAGAGTGGGCAAAGCAAGCGCAGTGGGGCGGAATGGTGAACTTACTCATCCGCGACTGCGCCAACCCCGAGCGCAGCGACCCGCTGTTCCCGTTTCTGCGTAACTTTGATATCTATGAGGGCCATACCTGGGCCGACGGAAAAGGCGACTTCGCGGATGGCAATAACAATGAGTCGTCGTCGGAGGCGATGAACGCCTGGACGGGCATGATCCTCTGGGGTGAGCTCACGGGCGATAAAAAGCTACGCGACACGGGAATCTATCTCTACGTGACGGAGAAAGACGCAATTGACAACTACTGGTTTAATGTGAACAAGCTCTACCCGAAGGCGTTTACGCGCTCGCTGGCCTCGATGGTCTGGGGCGCAAAAGCGGTCTTCGCCACGTGGTTCTCCGGCGACCCGATTCATATGCACGGCATCAATCTGCTCCCTATTCAGAGCGGCTCGCTGTACTTAGGGACACACCCAGCCTATATCTCCGAGAACCTCGCCAGCCTCGCGACCGAGCGCATTGCGCACGACAAAAAAGACGCCAAGCGTGACCAGAGCCTGCCACCGCGCACGGGCAAGAACTGGGGCGGCTGGGGCGATGTGATCCTGATGTACCAGGCCCTCACCGATGCCCCAGGTGCCCTAGCCAACTCCAGCTTCGAGACCCAGGAGATCGAGTCCGGAAACTCCCGGGCGAATTTCTACCACTGGGTGCACTTTCTGAGTAAAGTTGGACAAGTAGACACCAGTGTCTCCGCCGACACGCCGCTCTATGCCGTCTTTAAGAACGGCATAGAGCGCACCTATGTTATCTACAGCACCACGGCCCAGCCACGAAAAGTGACGTTCTCGAACGGAACCGTGGTTACCTCCCGCAAGTCTGGGCTGACGGTATTTACGAGGAGCTGAAAATCCCTCTACTTGAGGGGCTTGCCGTCTGGGCCATAGGCCGCTCCACCATTCTGGCTGGCAGCACTAGGGGCCTGTACGCTGGAATTTCCTGGCGGCGGTACAGACTTCTCGGGTGCAGCTTCTTTCGGGCTACACCCTGCAATGACCCCGCTAAACACAACCGTTAGGACTAAAATACTAAAAACCCTTATCACAATTTTCTTCCTTTGCGTACGGTAGACCTACGGCACGCAGTATTGAACTCCAGGATTGACCAGAACACTATTGGCTTCGTCCTTGGGGAAGTGCGACAGAGTCTTGGTGCTCCCGGAGCGGTACCACTTCGCATGACCATCCGCAAATGCCATGTTATAGCCCTTGGAGTGGGGCATGTAGTTGGCCACATTGCCCGCTTCATAGGCGATCACATCATCGCATCGCCCTGGAATGGGGCGCAAGTAGGCCCGATTGAAGACAAAGCCTTTGCCACTTTCCCGCATGATAAAGAGATTTGCGGGCGCTACGACTGTGGCTAGGCTGAGCCCTTGTGGCAAGAAGACATTACCATTCATGTGGTAGCCAACATTGGGCGCCGCTGTCTTCAGCGTACCATTGGGGATATTGGTGGGACAGACCCAGATTTGCTCGTTTTTGCTGTAAGGCAGAACCCGGTCTTTGTAGTTCCAACCAAAGGAGTTCACGATCCCAGAGCCAAGCAGCGGCATGCCATCCACCGGCTGACCTCCCAGCGCAGCGTAGTTAACGCCGTTGTAGGACTGTGAGGCAAACATCTCGTCATAGTCCTGGATATACATCATCATTGCTGTACCGATCTGCTTTTGATTAGAGAGGCACACGCTCTGGCGTGCTTTCTCTCGTGCCTGAGCAAAGACCGGGAAGAGAATGGCAGCAAGAATCGCGATAATCGCGATCACCACCAGAAGTTCGATAAGCGTAAACGCTCGCCGTCGAGAAAAAGAATTAGCAGACATTGCTTTACGGACCTCCATGACCCGTGCTTAATTCTAACGCAACGCATTAAAGTTGTCAAAGGGAAATCTGGCGCTGCCACGTGCGCTCAATACGCGTTTCCATTGCGCCCTCGTGGATGATCAGTGGGACATCACTCTGAAGCTGATAGCGGGAGCTGTCTCGGGTGATTCGTACTCGCCCCCCGAGAACGGGCAACGTTCCGGTCACACGCCGTAGCCCGCCGGTCTGGACAGCCCACTCGAAGTGATTCTTTCCTAGATCGAAGCGTGGTTTGAGCCCCAGAAGTGCCTGGCTGAGCTGCCAGGTGGGGCAGCCCGACCACTGGTGGCAGTGGCTCCAGCGCGCGTCAAAGACTTCTAGCCAGGTGCCGTCCTCAACGGTCAAGGCCCAGCCCCAGCAGGCTTTGTACTGCTCCAGCACGAAGGCTAGCTCGCCGTGCTCAATGAGTGTGGGGAAGGCGAAGTGGGCAAAATACGGCGTGATCAGGCGCGGATTCGCCGCCGACGGATCCGAGAGGCGCGGGGCACTCGGGTCGTTGGGAAAGCAGCGTTTGATGTGAGACTTTAGCGCCGTGATGGCTGTTTTTTCGTCGCCACCTGTGAAGAAGCCACTCCGAAGTGCCAGCGCCGTGCGATGAAAGCCGCGCTTCTCCCAAGACGGCTCCCGCTCCAAGTAGCGCTGGATGGTCTTCTGCGACTGCTCTGCCAGTGCCTGGTAGCGAGCCGCTTTCTCGGGCTGAGCTAGATGGCGGCACCAGCGCACCATGTCTCTGAGCGCCTGAAGATGGTGCAGGTTCAGCCCTATGTCCGACGGCCCCAGGTTTGCGACATAGCCCCAGTCCACAAAAGCCCAGGCGAGATTTGTATTGATGCCCTCTGGTGTGCGCTGCGCCTCAAACGCTGCCAGATTGCGCTCCGCGGCGGTAAAGAGCTCGTCGAGTAGATCCTCATCGCCGGTTCGCTCAAAGTAGTGCCAGCAGGCCGAGACCCACTGCGCGGCATAGGTGGAGAGGTAGATATCTTTGCCCGGTGCCATCCCCGAGACCAGCCCATCGGCGCGGGCGCTCTGGGCGCACTGAACCAGGCCGCGTCGAAAAACCCGCAGATCATCGAAGGCCACTCCGGCAATGTCCAGCCCCACCGAGACCACATCGCCCGCCCACTGACCACGCTCTCGGGTCGGGGTGTCCACGATCGCGTCCTCGGAGCAGGCCCGTAGGGTCTCGACGCCCACCTGCCAGATCTTGTCGAGCAGCTTATCGCCTGTGAACAGCTCCCCGATCTGCTTACCAAAGTACGTCCGCTCGATGGCTTCCTCGCGCACAAATCGCACTTTTCCGGGTGGTGCAAGAACGTGCACTTCGAGATAGCGCCCGCCTTTGGGGTGGAGCGGGAAGAACTCCTGCTCGCCGCCACGGGCCACAAAGTGATCCAGAAAGCACGAGTCGCTCGCCGAGAGAGTCACCCACGGCGAGACGCGCCCGTGCGTCAGCGACTCGGACTGGGCAAACTCGACAATCGCTCCCGCAGGCAGGTCGAGCACAAGCCGAGGCCTCGCCAGCCGAATTCTGCCCAGATCGTAGCGCCGCCAGACGCCTTGGGGGGGTAACCTCTCCGCTAACCTCTCCCCTAACCTCTCCCCCGGGCAGTCGTTCCTCCTTGGGGAAGGGGGAAATCCACCCTCGGACTCCCTCCTTTCCCAGCGAAGTATGAGCGCCCGGGAGTGGAGGGCTGGGGAGGAGTGGTTAATTCCCGCAGGAAAAAACGCGCTTGGGGGTTGTCGCTCTCGTAGCCGAAGGTCTCGGTGAGGGTGCCGGTGGCGAGGGGGCGCAGGGGCAGGCGCTCGATCCGAGCGGGCGCGGCGCTCAGGGGACGCACGGTGCCGAGGGGAAATTCTTTTGCAGTGGGCACCTGCCAGCTTTTGTCGTCGAACGCAAGGGCTTGCCAGTGGGCGGGCTGGGGGCGCGTGTCGCACCACTCGCTCCAGCCGAGCTGGCCGTTGAGCCGCCGCCCGGTGCGGCTGTAGCCCGGCAAAGAGAGGCAGCGCCAGGTAAGGGGGAGCGGGAGGGGGCGCTCGCCTGCTACAAGCTCTGCCCAGAGAAACGGCGGCGGGTTCTCCAGGAGCCGTGTGGGCACGCCGAAGTGATGCACTTGCACTGCCAGAACATGCTTCCCCGTGGGCAGGTTCATCGTGTGGGGCTGGTACTCCGGGAAAGGAAGCGTGAAGCGGGCCGGGCCCTCGGCAAGGAGAACCCCATCGAGCCAGGCGACAAACCACGACGCTCCCAGCAGGCGCACCTCGATTTCTGCCTTTTGCGCCAGCTCAAAGGTCGCACGAAAGGCCACGTGGCTATCGGGCTTGCGGGTCTCGGGGTCGGTGTGCCAGAGTGGGGTCATACTGGCTGTATTGCTTTTTATTGTCTGGAAATCCTCTTGGTTGCGGGAGACTGAATTTTCGAGTTAGTCTACGCTGGCAAATTTTTGCAGCCAAGGCCTTTGCGTATTTGGCGGATGCTGAGTGGACAGTGACCTGATGAACGCGATGGCTTCTGGCGAAGCGATGTGTTGCCAAATTTTGACGTACTCCCTGAACTCGCAGGTGTAGTCGCCACGTTTGACCATGGACAAGAAGACTCGATCAAGGCGCTCTTTTTGCTCGGCGGACAAAGAGGCGTGTTTAAGCCCACGAGCGAGGTGAGTACGAAGGTAGCCGGAGTACGAGCCGATGTAGTGAAGCTCAATATAGCGCACGGCAAGCTCAATGCAAGCGGGATCTTTTGCACGAACACCGTCGGCAATTTTGTAGAGTGTTGCGCGGTACTGTAGCCAGTTCTTGCGATCAGGAAGCCAACTCGGCGCACCTGGCTCTGTAGCTTCCGGTGATGCAATCATAAACGAGCCACCCAGAGCGCGATGGATTGCGATGAGTTCCGTCTTGCTCCAGCCAGCGGGAACCCCATGATAGGTTTCCAAGGACACTTTGAAGCGCCCCCCGTACGTGATCATTGGTTCACAAGCTCCTACCGCCACGGGCGATGGGGAGTAAGTTGGGAACCGGCTCGCCGGTGCGGAGGCTGACCAGACCGGCTTGGGCAAGCTGGACGATGTAGGCTTTGCGGCAGCCTTGCGAGACATTGACACCGCTCTTGTGCATGGTGAGTGACCAGAACACGACAATGGAGCCCGCCGGAACGGGCACAGGGATTCCCTGATCGGGATCATCGAGGCTATGGCACGCCAGGCCAATCGGGGTGGGCGTGTGCTCCACCAAGCCTTTCTTATGCGAGCCGGGCCGCACCCAGACGCAGCCGTTGCTCACTGTCGCCTCATTCAACGCGATCCAGAGGGTCAGATAGGGCGAGGGACTCACCGGCGTGTAGCCGTCGTCCTGGTGCCACGGGAACTGTTTTTCTCCCTCGGGCATCTTAAAGACCGCCTGGTTCCAGTAGAGATCCACGTCGGGGCCGAGCAGCGCAACTCCTAGCCCAGTGATTTCCGGGCGGCGACAGAAGGCAAGTAGCTCCGGGTCGTGCTCGGCGAGATACGCCGTGAACGTGATCTCATTGGCACGCGAAATCCCCTCCGCGCCGCCTTTTTGAACCAGTGCTTCCTCGTGCCGCTTCTGGAAAGTCTCGATCCGCGCCGTCACGTGCTCCAGCACATCGGGCGTGAAGACACGCTCCAGAACCACAAAACCGTCACGCTCCAGCGTCTGCCACTGCATCTCTGTCAGCTCCATAGGCGCTATGGTATCGTAAAATTCAGGAGTGTGATTCGAGGAGCTACGGGGTGCGTTCAGCCTCGATTCGATAGATTCGGGCATCGTGGAGCGCTACCTGCTCCGTGATACGCAGCCCTGGAGGAAGCTTCCCCTGCTTCAGGCCAGCCAGAGTCGGGCCATAGCGAACATCTTTCGCGCCCTCAGAGGGGCGAACGACGACATAGACGGGTGCTATTCGCTGGAGAAAATCCCCGTCCACAGGTTCGTTGTAAGGATAGGCGGAAAAAGAGAACACACGAGGCCGTTCCAGAAAAAAAGGAATGTCCATTGCATCATCGCCCAGAATACAATCCGCGTTAGTTGTATTCTTCGCCAGCCAGGCGAGCCGGGGGGAACGCACAATGGCCGGTGCCTCAAGTGGCGTTCGGAAAATCTTGAGTTCCCTGCCCAGAACCAGCAGAAGTCCCAGTGCCAGCACTGTCCTGACAGCTCGAGGGTTTCCTGCTAGATTGCCGAGGAGTATCAGGAAAGGCACTCCTGCCGGGAGCAGTAGCCGGGAGTCTAGCGGGTCGAAGTGAACCCGCGTGCGCTGGAGGATCAGCCCACTTGTGTAGATCAGCGCCCAGAGTAACAAAAGGACATCTGGCCGGTGGGGGACGTTTCGCAGGCGGAGCGAGCGCCGCTTCCATAGGAACACGATCCCGAGAAAGACAAGGCTCACGAGGCTCTGGGCGACTTGTTGGCGCTCCGCCAAGAAGAAGTTTCCCAGTAGTGCCTGGGCAGCCTCGGTGGTGTTTTGTTGCCAGCCCTGGTCGGAGGGGAGGGGGCGGGGAATCAGCTCCCCCGCGAGAGCAATATTACGGATCAGGATTGGTACGACGGGCAGCGCTGCCCCGAGCACATAGGCTACCGCTCCAGGAAGTGCACGTCCCCGACTCCGCCAGAGGATCCAGAGTAGACCGAGGGGAATCCACGCGACCAGGGCATAACGGGTTGCAAAGGCAAGCCCTGCCAGTAGACCCGCCGCCGCCAACTCCGGCGCACGCAGGTGCCTTTCTGGGGCGGTCACAAGCGCAAGACTTCCCAGGAGCAGTCCGAGTGCCAGTGCCTCCGTGAGAGCGGTGCGCCCTGCCTGTGCCAATGGCGCATAGACCAGCAAGGCTACCAGAACGAGCTGCGCACCACCGTCTCCGTAGAACCGGCGCGCTAGTAGTGTGCCCAGCCCAAGGGTGAGCAGGTAGCCCAGTGCGGAGAGAAGTAGCGCCGCATCTTGGAAAGAGGCTCCAAGTGCGTGGAGCGCCGCGATCAGCAGGGGAAAGAGAGGCGCTTGAGCCACAAAAGGTACTGGGCCATCACTGGGAAGCACCGCGAGCCGTGGCTGGAACATTCCCACTGTAGTCTGCACCAGACCATCGCCCTGCGCCACATGGCGGGCAACATCCACGTAGTTCATCGCATCGTAGGGAAACTGCCGGGTGTGCGTCAGCGAGTTGACGACAAAGAGGACTAGCAAAATAGGTATTAAAAATCTGGTAAGTCGCATAGTACTTTTGTTAAGTGGGCAACTTTTATGCCTAAACCCCTAAAACCCAGAAGTACGCCAGAACTGCTCGAACGACCTGTCCATGGACATCGGTGAGCCGTCGGTCTATGCCGTTGCATGCTATGGTAGCATAAATGCCATGAAAGTGATCTATGAACCCGAGATTGCCTCCCACGCACCGGAGCTGTACCGTGTAGATGCGCTGGCGCAAAATGCGATCTCTGGCTGGGACGGCTTCGATGCAGAAGCCCAAGCACGCTATGAAGCCGATGGCTATCTTGTTGTCCGTGGGGCGCTCTCTGCGGAGCAAGTTCTCGCGGCACAAAAAGAGCTGCACGCGATGACTCTAGCCGATGACCCGCACTGCGGCTCGATGGCCTACGAGGGCTCGCTTCCGGAGCACCTACGACGGGTCGAAGTTCAGCCCGGCGGCACGCCTGTCTCCCAGTTCTCGCTGGGGCAAGACGGCGCGGGACAGCCTGCACTCGCCGCCGAGGAGCGGGCACGCTATGTCCGCAAGTTCATGGACTTCACCGCGCAGCATCCGCCGCTCGCCGAGGCTGCGCAGCTTCCGGAGTTGCTGTCCGTGGTCAAGGCGCTGGGCGGCGAACCGATGCAGCTCTTTCAGGAGATGGCGCTGCTCAAGCCGCCGCACGGGCGTGAGAAGCCCTGGCACCAAGACCATGCCTACTTCAACTTCCCGCTGACCACCAAGATCATCGGGGTCTGGATCGCACTAGAGGCTGTTCGCCCAGAGAACGGCTGCATGTTTGTTCTGGCAGGCGGCCACTTGAGCGGCCCCCGCACCCACTTCATGCGCCGCGACTGGCAGCTCTGCGATACGGAGGTGGAGGGTTTTGTGCGTACCGCCGTCCCGATGCAGGCGGGCGATCTGCTGCTCTTTGATGGCAAGCTCCCCCACGGCACCCCGATCAATCAGACGGACGAGACCCGCTGGGCACTCCAGTACCACTATCTTCCCAGCAGCGCCGTAAAAACTGACGACACCGTGCGCCTCGACGCCTTCGGAGCCGACGGCAAAGACGTGAGCTGCTAATGCCCATAACCCGCACCGACTACTTCCGCTTTCGCACACATGCCTCCAGCCTCACCGACGATGAGCTAATCCACTTCGACTGGTTTGCGAAAATGGCGATGTACGACTGCTGGGCACCGCCCATTTTTGCCGAAGACGCCAACCTAAGCATGAACCTGGCCTTTCCACCACACACGATGGAGGATGAGGTGCTCAAAGTACGTCTGGAGCAGTGGCACCAAGACGGGCTGTTTAGAAGAAACGTCGACGAAGACGATGGGCGGCTTACCTACTACCTGACCTCAGCCGGTGGGGCGCTCTGGGCCGCCGAGCGCCTGCCTGTCTGGGATTGCTACCATGCATGGGAGTCGGCGGTTGGTGATGGCTGGTTATTCGTCACTGCGCCCAACCGAAAGATCGCCAGTCAGTACCTGCGCTCCGCTATCCGCTGCCGCCTTATTCGCTCCTACAAGCGCCCCCGAACCTACCGCCTCGACGGTTACTGGCCGGACGAAGACTTTCCCTGGCCGCGCTTTAAGCGAGCCTGGCAGCTCCGCATTCGTGTGAAGCGCGATGACCATATCTCCCCAAATAGGGAGCAGTTTGAAAAGGAGCGCACGGGCTGGAGTGATCCAGAGGAGCTGATCTCTCTGCGGCTCAGCGGTAAACTGCCCTGGCCTACAAGCTGACCCGCTCCCAGCTCTCGTCGTTGAGGGCTAGTGTGTGCCCGATGCCCGAACCCGTTGTTATCCTTCCTGTTACAGCAATCTCAAACGGCTCCGTCCAGGGATGCCCGAAGTTGTCTATTTCCTCGACGGCCAGAACCGCGCCCGTGGCGATCAGCAACTCGTAGGCGGCGCGGGTTTCGTCGTGCATCCAGCCCTCGGGCAGGCGGAAGAAGCGTACCCGGTCGCCGATTTGTAGACTTTGCCATAGTTCTGTCATAGGTGCTTCTTTAGAAATGCCCACGCCGACAGGTCGTGGAACTCGTGGCCACCATCGAAGACAAGAAATTCGAAGTTCTCGCCCTTGCCGACTTTCTTGTAGTGCTCCGCCGACGCTGGAGCGAGCTTGACGCCACCCGCCCGATGATCGTCGTCGTCGCTCTTGCCCGCTTGGAGGAGTAGAGGCCGGGGGCAGATCAGCGCCACTAAGTCCGAGTCGAGGAGCTGAGAGAAGCGATCCGGGAAGCGAAAGTCCGAGGGCACGGAGAGCTCGTCGCGCTCGTAGCGCCACTCTTGGACGCCGAAGTAGCAGCTCGATACCGCCACTTTAATGCGCGGCTCCAGTGCGGGCGCGACCAGTGCGTAGTAGCCCCCGTACGAGAGCCCGACCATCGCGAC
>JANNDD010000032.1:0-6874 GCA_031387365.1 Armatimonas sp.
CCGCTGGCCTACTCCCCGACGGGCTTTTTATGGACGGCGGCACTGGCAAAGAAGAAGTCCGTACGCGTCTACGGCGAGTTTGTCAACAAGCCCGTGATCACCGACACCGAGACCAATAAAGCGGTACGACCAGGCTGGAAGGCACTCTGGGACGACTACAAACAAAATAATAGCAAGCGCTACACCATCAAGCCCGGCACCGACAACGCTGCACTGCGCCCCCTGCTCCATCCCACCTACATCGGCTTCCCTTCCACGGTTTCGGATCAATGGCGCGCCGATCAGTATGTTGCAGATATAGACCAGTTCGAGAAAGACAGCAAGATGCCCGCGCTCTCGATCCTGCTCCTCCCCAATGACCACACCGCAGGCACTCGTGCGGGTGGCCCGACGCCCCGTGCAACCGTCGCTGACAACGACCTCGCGCTAGGCCGAATCGTCGAGCGTATCTCGAAATCAAAGTTCTGGAAAGAGACTCTTATCCTCGTCATTGAGGACGACTCCCAGTTTGGGGTAGACCACGTGGACGGCCACCGAACCGTGGCGCTCTGTATCTCGCCCTACACCCGGCGCGGTAGCGTAAACCACACGCTCTACAACCACACCAGCTTTATCCGCACCATCGGTCTGACGCTGGGTTTCCCGGCCATGAACCGCTTCGACCGCACGGCCACCACGCTCACCAGCTGCTTCAGCGCCACACCCGATCTTGCCCCGTTCACCTCGCTGCTCAATCGCATCCCACTCGACGAGCTCAATCCCGCCAAAACCGCACTCTCCGGCGAAGCCCGCCGCCTCGCCGAAGCCTGCGAGAAGCTCAACTGGGACGATGTGGACAAGGCCAATGCCGAGACTGTGGCACGGGCCATCTGGACCGCACAAAAACCCAAGCAGCCTTTCCCCAGTGCTCTCTACCAGCCGCCGACGGGTGGTGACAGGGACGACGAGTAAGGAAGGGGCTGGGGGAGGGATACTACCCGCCCGCCGCTTTGCGCCGCTTGGCGACCTCACGGTTGTCGGCGGCGGCTTTCATATCGGGCTTGAGCTCCAGCGCTTTCGTGTAGTCCGCGATGGCATCGTCGAATTTACTGCGCTGGAAACTGGCATTGCCGCGCTTGAAGTAGTTGGTCGCCTCTTTGGGCTCGTCAGCGACGGCTTTATCGTAATCGCTCCAGGCAGCATCGAAGCGCTTGAGGGCGTAGTGAATATCCCCACGGTTACGCAGATATGTCGCGCTCTGGGGCCGAATCGAGACCGCTTTATCGTAGTCGGCGAAGGCTTTCTCGAAGTCTTTCTTGGTCTCGTAGCAGACACCACGCCAGTTGTAGGCTTCGTGATTATCGCTCTTAAGACCAATGGCTTTCGTGCAGTCCGCAATCGCTTCATCGAGCTTCTCCTGCCGCGCAAACACGTGCGCCCGGCTCAGGTAGTCCTCCTCGTCGAGTGTGGCGAACTTGGAGTCGCTCTCAAAATCTGCCAGAATCTCCGCGTCAGTGCGCTTATCTCCCGTGAGGAGCCTGCGGAGCCGCGCCTCAGCCTTGTCTTTCGCTCGCTGGGCTTTATTCACCTCCACAAAGCTCTCAGAAACCCGCTTGCTAGAGTCGGCGAGCTTACCCAGGAGGCGCTTGAAGTCATGGCGAGCCGTGTCGGCTTTATCGGCATCCGAGAGGTTGGCCGCGACGGCGGGGAGCGTCTCATCGAGCGCATGGGCCGCGGTGTAGTCGGCGAGTGCTCCCGATCTATCGCCTTTAAGCCGCTTAGCCCGTGCCCGTCCGACCAGATGATCGGCGTCCTTGGGAGCCAGCAGGATGGCTTTATCGAAGTCGGCAAGCGCCTCGGCGAATTGCTTGTTCTCGACATAGGCATCGCCGCGATTGGCATAGTTTCCCGGTGTCGGCTTGAGTGCGACAACCTGGCTCCAGTCGGCCAGAGCTCCCGCCCCGTTCTTCTGTTGCTGTCGTAGCACCGCGCGCTTGGTGAAGTAATCGGGGTTCTTGGAGTCGGCTTGGATCACTAGGTCAAGCTGCTCGGCGGCTCCTGCTAAGTCCCGCGCCCCGCTCAGCGCATCAGCCAGCTTCAGGCGCGCCGCGCTATCAGTTCGGCCTCGTGCTACGGCCTGCTTGAGCTCCTTAAGCGCCTGTGCGCGATCCGCATCGGTCGCAGTGAAGCTACTTGTCAGCGCCTGCGCGTGCTCATAGAGCGCATCGGGATTGTTCGGATCAGCGGCGAGGGCACGGTCAAAGAACTCGCGCGCCTCCTTGACAACCCCGATCATTCCCAGATTCGCCAGCTTGCCCCGAAGCACCAAGGCATCGGCGTTTTTCGGCTCGGCGGCAATCAGCTCATCCAAGATTTTTTTCGCAGCAGCCCGTGGTTGCGCTGACTCAAAAAGCCCTGCCTTCTCCGCCTGTGCAAAGTACTTCTGCGCCCGCTCCAGTGGTGCCAGCGTCTCCGAGGGCGCGGCGGCGAGTGCCTCACGCGCCGTTTTGAGTAGCCCAACCGCCCGCGTGTCGTCGGGCTTGACCTTCACCGCTAGCTCTAGATCGTTCACGGCCTCTGCCAGCCGCCCCAGCCGCGTGTAGGCATTTGCTCGATTCATGAGATTTATTGCCTGGCTATCAACGACCTTGTTAATGCCCGCCGCCGTAACTGCGATGGAGTAGTCCGCGATGGCCAGCTCATAGTGCTTGGCATTGAAGTGCAAATTTCCCAAGTTCCCCCAGGCGCCGGGAGTGAGGGGTCGAATCTCAATGATTCGGGTGTAGCCCGCCATTGCCTTACCACTCTCGCCCGCCGCCGCCGCTGCCACCGCGGCCTTGAAATCGGGCTCAATATCTGTCTTATCATCAAGGGTACGGTGGTTATGCGCGTTTTTCTGAGCGCCCTCCTCAGTGTAGGTGCGTATCCGGCTCTTATCCAGAGCAAGGGTTTTTTCGAGGCAGATCTTCGCCTGCTCCAGGTTTCCCAGTAGATACTGCGCATCCCCACGCACAGACCAGGCAGCAGCAAAACCTTCCTCGGAGATACAGGCAGCGATGGCGTCAACCAGAGCACGGAGCGGCTCATTCTTCGTGCGCCAGGCATCGGCCCGGTTGGTGTAGGCAATCGCCCGCAGGTGCGCTGTGCCCTCAGAGAGAGCGAGCGCCGTCAACCCACTGGTGTCATCGGCGATAGCGCCATCCAGATTATTGTTCTGGTAGCGTACGAAGCCGCGCATCAGCCAGCCTATCGCGTCTTTGGGATCGAGGGCGATGGCCTTGTTGTAGAGCGGCTCGGCGGCGGCCCAGTCTTTTGCGTTGGTAAGCGCCTCGGCGCGCTTCATGAGCTCAGGGCGGCTCTCCTGCATACGGGCAAGCGTGGGGGGGCTAACAGTGCCGACAAGTGCGGCAGTGATGGGCAAGGCAAGTACAAATCGGTTCATGGCAAAAACTCCTGATAAATATTCTACCTAGTGACCGTAACGACAGCGTTACAGGACTTTCCTCCCATTGCTCAATAGTGCGGGGTACGCTACAATCCGGCAATGGAACATCTAGTCAGCGAAGGCGGAATGGTGATTTATAACCCGGTCGCCGGGCGGGGCCTGGGTGCCAAGCGCAAAGACGAGGCGCAGGCACACCTAGGGCCAGCGTTCGAGTGGGTTCCGACCCAGCGCCCCGGCCACGCGACCGAGCTGGCCCGGAAAGCGGCGAAGACCCACGAGGTCGTGGTGGCTTTTGGTGGCGATGGAACCGTCGGCGATGTCATGCGCGGGATTCTCCAGGCAAAGGCTGATGGCGATGCGCCGCATGAAGCGACTCTAGGGATAATCCCCGTGGGCACGGGCAACGACATGGCCCGCAACTTAAAACTGGTGCTCGAGACCCGTGAGGCGTGCGCCACCATTCTGGGGGGAGTTACCAAGCGCATTGATGTGGGAATAATCAACGGCACCCCGTTTATCAACAATGCCGGAACGGGCTTCGATGCCGCCGTGATGCACACGATGAACACGGGCATTAAGTTTGTCAGCGGGCAGCTCGCCTTTCGCCTGGCGATCTTAAAAACGCTGACCAAGTACAAGCCTTTCGCGCTCACGATCACCGCCGACGATGGAGAGAAGCGCCAGATGCGAGCCTTTATGGTCTCGGTGCTCAACGGTAGGGTCTATGCCGCTGGGATGGAGGCCGCGCCTCACGCGGAACTAGACGACGGACGACTCGATGTGATGATTATTAAGCAGATGTCGAAGTTCAAGCTGCTCCCGGTCATCCAGCTCGTGGCGATGGGCAAGCACCTAGACCACCCCGCCGTGGAGATGCTGCAAGTGCGCAAGCTGGTCGTGGGGACGATCCCACCGCAGCCTCTCAACATTGACGGCGAGGTGCGGGGGCTCACTCCGATGAACATTGATGTCCGCCCTCGCGAGCTGAAAGTGCTCGTGCGGTGAGAATCCCCCCCCCGCCCCCGATAACGAGGGTGCCAGCGGTAGTGACCGCAGGAGGGCGGCTGGACGGCGCTCTGGCGGAGGCGACCGGGCAGAGTGTGAAGGCACTGGTGGCGCTAGACGGTGCTCCTCTGCTCCAGCGTGTCCTGGAGGCGCTGGCGAGCTCGGGTGTGGTCAGAGAGACGGTAGTGGTGGGGCCCGTCGCACACCTGGAGCCACATGTCACGCACCCGAACAGCCTGCTCGCGGAAGGCGATAGTGGCATCGAGAATCTCCTGCGCGGGTTAAATGCGGTGAATGCGGGCGAGGGTTTTGCGCTCTTTGCCGCCTCGGATCTGCCGTATCTGTGCGCGGATTCGGTGCGCTGGCTCGTGGAGAATGCGCCCGAGGATGCCGATATTGTCTTTCCGATTACCGACCGACAGCGCTACGAGGCGCGCTTTCCGGCAACACCAGGCGCATGGACTCGCCTCAGCGACGGTGAGCTCACAGGCGGCTCGGTCTTTCTGATGCGCCCCGCCGCGATTGCCCGAAACCGCGCCTTGCTGGAGAAAGCCTTCACTGCCCGCAAAAGCCAGTGGCAGATGGCACAGCTACTCGGCTTACGCTTTGCGCTGAAGTTTGCCACGGGTCGCCTGAGTGTCGCGGATGCTGTGGCGCGTGCCACGGTACTGACAGGCTGTCGCTGCAAAGTACTCCTGGATGCACACCCACACCTGGCCTGTGACCTCGATACCCACGAGGAGTGGCTCTACTTGAAAGGGCTCCAAACTAAATGAACGACCGCATTCGTGAGGCACAAGAACGGCTTCGTCTCGCACAGGAGCAGATTCGCGTGGCGCAGGAGCACACCGCCGCCACCGCCCGTGAGGCGGCGCACGAGGCGCAAGAGCTCGCTAAGGCCATGCGGGATGCCATGCCGCCGGGCTTGCTCACGCGCTTGCTCTCGGCGTTTGTGGGCATTCCGCTGATTCTGGCGCTGATCTTTGTGGAAGTGTGGCCCGAGCGCTTCCCCGGGCTTGTCTTCACTCTGGCGGTGGCGCTCATTGCGCTGATTAGTGGCAGTGAGTACTTCCGCGCCCTCAAGCACCGTGGTTTTCGCCCCAATGAGCAGCTTGCCTATATTGCCGTGGTGGTCTTGCAGTTCGCCGCCTGGAATGTCAGCCGGGGCAAGCTGCTCGCGTTTCTGCCGGTGATGCTGGTGGTGCTGATCATTACCACGCTCATCAACCAGGTAATACGCCGCGAGCAAGAGCCCGTCACCAACCTCGGAGTAACTCTCTTTGGGGTGGTCTATATTGGGTGGCTCGTCTCGTATCTGATCTTCTTGCGCTCGCTCCTGCCCGGCCAGACCATCGCTATCCCGCTTCCCTGGGGCCACGGCCCCAGTGTGAGTTATGGCGCATGGCTCACACTCTACGTGATTGCAGTCACTTGGATGACCGATACGGGTGCCTACGCCTTTGGAGTGCGCTTTGGGAAGAACAGCCGCAAGCTTGCGCCGTCGCTCTCGCCTAACAAGACCGTGATTGGCGCTATGGGGGGGCTGCTCACGGCGACTCTGACCTCGCTGCTCTGGGGGGCGTGGGCGCATATCCCGTGGTACCACTGTCTGGTTCTCGGCCCAATTCTGGGCGCACTAGGACAAGTGGGGGATCTGTGTGAGTCGGCGCTGAAACGGGATCTGGGTATCAAGGACTTCGGAGGGATTATGCCCGGCCACGGCGGCCTGTTAGATCGCTTCGACTCGCTGCTGTTCACCGCGCCTATCGCCTACTACTACCTGGCTCTTATCGTCCCACGTCTCCATTTTTAAGCGGTGCCGCTAGGCGGCTCTCGTCTGTGATTGATCTGTATCAATCAGCCGACCGAGCTTGCGCTCCGCCTTATCCTGGTACATGTTCTGGTCCGCCACTGAGAGCAGCGCTGCCCAGTCCGCACCATCCCGGGGAAAGCAGCCCACACCCACACTGGCCCCCAGCCGCAGATGCCCCAGCTTGGGGTGGATCAGGCAGGTCTGGTAGCCCTGCACCGCCTCACGGATACGCTGCGCAAGCCGCTCCGCCGCCTCAGGTGTGCCCCCCTGCTGTACAATTAGGAACTCATCGCCCCCGTAGCGTGCCACTGTATCCGACTCCCGCACGAGCGAGAGAAAGAGCTCCGCCAGGTCACGCAGAACACGATCCCCCTCCTGGTGCCCGTACAGATCATTGATCGGCTTGAAGCTATCCAGATCCAGACAGATCAGGTTGAACGTCTCGTCGGGCTCCGATCTTTCGCAGAGTTCCTCCACCGTCTGGGTGATAAAACGGATATTGTAGAGCCCGGTCAGGGTGTCGGTGTGCGCGTGATTACGGGTGCGCTCAAAGAGAAGGCCATTGTAGAGCGCCAGCGCGGCACGCTCCGCAATTGTCTCAAGGAGGTGCTGGTCATGGCTCGTAAAGGCAT
>JANNDD010000053.1:0-9579 GCA_031387365.1 Armatimonas sp.
CGCGGAGCGACATCCCAGCCGAAGGCTCACAGACGCCCACGTTTCTGTGGGCGGTCAAATGACGAACCACCCGCAGAGACTTCGCTGATCAGGCCGTCTTCGATCCGCAGGATCCGGTCGGCGGCGGCGGCCAAGCGATCATCGTGGGTCACCATGAGAAATGCCACGCCCGTCTCTCGGGCGATCTCACGCATGAGCTTAAAGACTTCCTGGCCCGAGTGAGAGTCCAGGTTACCGGTGGGCTCATCAGCGAGCACTAGCTTGGGCTTGTTGCAGAGCGCCCGAACAATCGCATTGCGCTGCTGCTGTCCGCCCGACATCTGGTTTGCCCGCTTGTGCATCTGGCTCTCCAGGCCGACGCGTTGAAGGAGGTGCTTGGCGTAGGCGATATCGGCTTTCTCCGGTGCGCCCTTCTGGATCAAGACTGGCATGAGGGTGTTCTCTAGGCAGCTAAACTCATCGAGTAGGTGATGGAACTGAAAGACAAACCCGATCTTCGTGCCGCGCAGGCTCGCTAACCCATCCGACGAGAGCGTGGCGATATCAATGCCATCAATCAGCACCTGACCGCTTGTGGGCGTGTCCAGCGCCCCCAGAATATTGAGGAGTGTGGACTTTCCCGAGCCCGACTGCCCGATAATGGCCACAAACTCTCCCGCAAACGCCTGCATGTCTACCCCGTGCAGCACCTCCACTTCTTTATTGGTGCCCGGGTTGTAAGCTTTGGTCAGCCCGATAGCTTGGACGATCGGTTGCTCAGCCACGGATCACCTCGACGGGGTTAAGCTTGGAGGCGCGACTGGCAGGAAGAATCGCGGCGATCAGCGTAGCGATAATGGCGGCGGCAGCAGCTCCCCCAAAGATAACGGGATCGTAGATAATATTAAAGAGCTTGTCCACTTTCCCAAAGCGGGCCGCCTGTGGGATATTTTCCAGGGCACGCAGAATAAAATATCCCCAGACACAGCCAACAAATGCTCCTGCAAAAGCGACTCCTAGCCCCTCCAGAGTAAAGACTATCAGAATTTGCTTATCTCGGGCACCCATACTCTTGAGAATCCCGATCTGCTTTTGCTTCTGGATCACGGAGACAATCAGCACCGACGCAATCGCAAACGCACTGGCAAGCAATACGAAGGTGCAGATCATGTCCCGTGATTGGTTTTGGGAGCGGATCGCATTCAGAATAAATGCGGAGTCCTTCATCCAGGAATCGGCTTTATAGGGCAGACTGGCAGCGATCTGATCCGCCACGGCATCCGCGAGAAAGGCATCGTCGAGCTTGAGCAGCATTGAGCTAACATTCTGTCCGGTGCGAAAGAGGCTCTGGGCATCGCGCAGCAGCATAAACGCCTGCCCGAGGTCAGTGGCGTTATTGCCAGTGTAGACCAGGCCCGCAATCGTGAAGCTCTCGGTGATACCCTGCGCGGACTGGAGCCGCACACGATCTCCCAGCCGCACTCCTGCATCCTCGGCCAGTCGCACCCCGATCACAAGCTCACCCGGGCGCAGATCCAGCCAGCGCCCGGCAATCAGATCTTTCTGGAGCAGGCTGATCCGCTCCAGTTTGGCAGGCTCCGCGCCGGAGATACTCACGGCAAAGCGCTTCTCACCTCGTATCAGAAAGGCACTGCCTCGCACTGCGGGTGCCACCGTCGTGACATGAGGAAACTGTGCCAGCTCCGTCTCCAGACGCTGCCACTGCTCCAGCTCCGTTCTCTGTTGCACCGCTTTTTGCTGGTTCGTCGCCAGCAGCTCGCCGTCTTTTTGCGTCACCACCTCCGAGAGCGTCTTAGGCAACGGATCGGGTGCCTTGATAGTCACGTGTGCCAGTGAGCCCACCAGATCCCCAATAAAGCGCCGCTGAACTCCCGTGATCAGTGTCTGAATAAAGATAATCACGGCCACTGCTATCGCCACCGCAAAGACCGTCAGCACCGTCTGCCCTCCGCCCGAAACTAAGTGCCGCCACGCCAGCTTGCTCTCAAATCGCATGGTAGGAGCCTACCTCCCGGGGCCGGGTGAGGGCTTGACGATGACTGGTTCGAGCTTGTCGCCTGGCTTGTGGCCCACAGGATTGAGGAGTACCTGCGTGGTCGCCTCCAGGCCCGCGAGCACGGGAATCCCATCAGGCCCGGGTGGCCCCGCTGTAATCACTTTCTTTTTCACCTCGTCACCATCCACGATCAGTACTGTCGAGATGCCGCCAATGGTGGTGACACTCGTGAGCGGAATCACCAAACGTGACGTAGGCTCACCGAGCTTAATATTTACAGAGAGAGTCTGGCCAGGCCGCAGCCAGGCGGGTGGGTTTACGGGGGTCAGGCGCACCTCCACCGTGCCACGCTCGGTGTCCACTTGCGCTCCGAGCTCACGGACTTTGGCCCGAAAGGTCTGGCTCGGATAGGCATCGCTGGCGACAACAGCTTCCTGGCCCGTCTGGAGTTTGCCCAGATTGACCTCATCCAGATCAATGCGGATCTCCGGTACAGAGGTTCGCACCAGCCGCACGAGCGCGGCGTTGGGGCCGGTGACACCGCCCGCCTCGGTGACGATCTGGGTGACCGTGCCCTCGAATGGCGCCGTGACAATCACATCGGCAAGCCGCTGCTTTGCGACTTCCTGCGCACGCTCCGCCTCGGCAAGCCGGGCCTGGGCGACCTCGCGGGCACGGGTGGCTTCACGCACCCGGTTTTGGGTCACAGTAATGTCTTCCGCACGCGGGCTTGCTAGCAGCGAGATGAGCTGCGCTTTACCCGAGGCTCTTGCCCCGGTCACAGTAGCTTCGCTAGCATGGATCTCGGACTCCGCCGCTTTCGTATCAGCCTCGGCCTGTTCGAGCTGCTCGGGGCGTGTGCCCGCTTTAAGCTGCCGCAGCCGTGCTTGGGCGTTCTCCAGCGTTCGCTTCGCCACCCAGAACCCTGTCTCCGCCTGGTCGGCAGCGGCCTGGGACACGGCTCCCTCTTTGGCAAGCTGGACCTGACGATTTCTATCCCGATCGGCCTGGGCGAGGCTAGCCTCCGCCTGGCGTACCTGCGCTTCGGTGGCGTCTATTTCTTCGTCGCGTGGGCCTTTTCGGAGCTCCGCAAACCGCCGCTGGGCGAAAATGAGCTTCTGCCGGGCCACCGCAAGCCGCGCCTCGGCTACCAAGACTGCCTGGTTCGTATCGGCCTTGAGGCGGGTTATATCAGAGGGAAGGGGGTTTCGAGAGGCCACAGCGACTTGCGACTGCGCCGTTCGAATCGCGTCCTGTGCCTGTCCGAGTGCGGCACGTGCCGTCAGAACCGCATCCTGGGCCTGGGCGAGCTGTGAGCGCAAGACTTCATCATCGAGCCGGGCAAGGATCTGGCCGGAGCGAACTTTATCGCCCTCGCGCACGGCAACACTCGCCACTCGCCCACTCACCCGCGCCCCCACACTGGTCTCAAGCTCACCCCGCAAGCGCCCCGAGGCCGCAATACTCTCGGTGACGGTTTTGGTTTGGGGAAGAACAACGTCAATTTTGGGAGGGAGGGAGCGCCAGTAGGAGACACCGCCTCCCACGGCGGCGAGCACCACGAGCCCGGCGAGCACCTGTGGAATCTTTGGCATAGCACGGGCATTGTACCCGGAGGCTACGCTGCTTTAGGGAGGCTTTGGGGTTGTTGTTCCAGGGCTTCGTCCACGGAGCGCTGTGCCTCACGGAAGAGATCGTCCGCCGTTCGGCCCTGCGCCGGGTGCCAGGCAGTTCCCGCCACGACACGCAGAGGCAAGCGTACGTGAGCGCTCGCACTCTCCAGAACACGGATCAAGCGCTGGGCTGCCAGCTCGACCTGAGGTCCTGTCCCACCTAGAATTGCCAGCAGACTATCGCCCCCGCCCCGCCCCGCCATGTCCATGCGACGGATCGAGCAGCGCAGTTGGCTCCCACACTGCTCCAAAGCTTCGTCCCGTGCCCGCCCACTGGAGGGGATTCCCAGGATATGAAACTGAATCAGAGAGATGGGCATCCCTGCCCGCACGGCCCGTGAGATCCCTTCGTCGAGGCGTGCCCGGAAGTGATCTAGCGTGTAGAGGCCCGTGAGTGTGTCTACTACGGAGGCTTCGGGGCGACGGTGCCGGTCGTAGGCCTCGGCCTCTCCCATCATCTTACCCAAGCGTTCCACGGACTTGCGCAGCATCACCGAAATATAGTTACACGAAACCCCCAGCTTAGTGGCAATCTCCGTCTGGTTGAGGTTACGGAAATAGAACTCATAGATTACTTGCTGCTCAAAAGGACGAAGACGCTGCATGCTTTCATGGAGCACTACACGATTTTCTACCAGGGCGGAGAGGGATGCTCTATCGCCAAGATCGAAGCGTTCCAGCAGGTCTTCCTCGCTCTTATCGCCGCTGCTCACATCATAGGAGATAACCCGTAAAGTACTTCGTGAGGCTAGAATTTCCTCAACCGTCTCCACAGGAATCGCGAGTGCGGCGGCAATTTCCCCTGAGGTTGGCTCGTGCTCCAGCTGAGCTGTCAGCCCCTCAATGGCCCGCTCAATCTTTCCTGCCATCTCCTGGAGCCAAGCGGGCTCACGGATCATTCGGCTCCGGTCTCGGAGAAAGTGGCGGATCGCGCCACTAATAAAATGGGTCGCGTAGGTGGAAAAACGCACGCCCTTGCTAGGGTCGTAGTACTCAAGTGCAGAAAGAAGCCCCACGTAGCCTTCTTGAGCCAGGTCTTCCAGAGGCTCACCGGTCCCCAGGAACTTACGTGCGACAGACTCTACCAGGGAGCTATGTGCACAAGCAATATTCTCTTTGAGAAGAGGCAGCGGTAAGTCACTAGAGCAGCGCCCATCCCCCGCCCCACGACGGCGTACATACTCTTGTAGCCAGCGCTGCACCGTCGGTTCGGGGACGATTCCGATATTATCAGAGAAAAAAGCCATAGTTTGCCTACTCAATACTTGGCACTCCCACAAGTTTTTTCTACTTTTTTTTCGTCCCCACTCCGCCCTGAAGAGTTTAGGGGGATCGTCCGAAAATGGAGAGCATGAACTCACTCCTGCCTGACGATGATCTTGCGCCCCTGCCTCAAGGGGGAGGGAACCGGACTGTGGCACCTTCTGCTCTGCCCGCACTGGATAGCACACAGATGCTTCGTGGACTTCTTGAGGATGGTGCCCTGCTCATGCCACCGGGCACGTCCAATCAGAGCCCACTGGGAAATGATAGCTTCGAGGAAGTACGCTCCGCTCCCAGTGTGACGCCGCTTGGAGATACCCATCTTGATGATATCCTGCGCTATAGCCAGCAGATGAAGGCATCGGATATCCACTTAACGGTCAACCTTCCCCCGATGGTTCGTGTGGATGGCAAGCTCATTCCTACCCCCTGGGAAGTGGTCACCCCACGCGAAGCACAGCGGCTGGTCTATGATATTTTGCTCTCGGATCAGATCGAGCGCTACGAGCGTACGAAAGAGCTGGACTTCTCCTACGGAGTGCATGGCGTGGGGCGCTTCCGCTTCAATGTGTACCGTCAGCGCGGCTCAGTGGGCTGCGCGATGCGTGCCATTCCCGCCAAGATTCCCTCGCTCGACTCCCTGCGCATGCCTCCTATTCTTAAGGAGCTGACCAAAAAACACTCGGGCGTGATTCTGGTCACGGGGCCAACGGGCTCGGGCAAGTCCACCACAATTGCGTCCATGATAGATGTGATCAACGCCGAGCGTCCGGTACACATCCTGACCATGGAAGACCCCATTGAGTACATTCATAGCCATAAAGTGGCGATGGTTAATCAGCGCGAGATAGGCCACGACTCACAGACCTTTGCCAACGCGATCCGCGCCGCCCTCCGAGAAGACCCTGATGTGATTCTTGTCGGTGAGCTTCGCGACAAAGAGACGATTGCAGCAGCGCTCACCCTGGCGGAGACAGGCCACCTTGTCTTCGGGACACTTCACACGCGGAGCGCCCCGGCTACGGTGGACCGTATTATTGATGTCTTCCCTTCCGATCAGCAGGATCAGATCCGCGTGCAGTTCGCGGGTTCCCTGCAGGCAGTCGTCGCCCAACAGCTTCTCCCCATGGTGGGCGGGGGGCGTGTGGCGGCCATTGAGATCATGGTAGCCACCTCCGCCGTACGCAACCTAATTCGTGAAGGCAAGAGCCACCAGCTACTGAGCTCCATTGAGACCGGTGGCCAGATTGGTATGCAACAAATGGATAAAGTTCTGGCCGAGCTACACCGCTCGGGAATGGTCACGATGGAGGAAGCACTCTCTCGCTCGAACGACCGTGATAGCTTCTTGCGTCACCTGAAGGGAGGAAGCTAAACTTCCATGCCAACTTTTGTTTACGATGTCATTGACTCCTCCGGAAACACGGTAAAAGGCCGAATGGAGGCCGAATCCGAGGGAGCGGTTCTTAGCCGCCTCCACGAGCAGCGCCTCCACATCCTGGGCATTAGCGAGCAAAAAACCAGCAGCCTTTTCTCTGGTGGCTCTCAAAAGGCCATGGGGGCTCCCAAGCTCCAGTCACTGGTGGTCTTCTCTAGGCAGTTCGCCACGATGATTGATGCTGGTCTTGCCGTTCTGAAGTGCCTGGATATTCTGGAGCAGCAGACCAAAGACCCGCCCTTGAAGCAAGCTTTAACAGCGATTAAGCGCGACGTCCAGACCGGTATCTCTCTGGGAGACTCGCTCACAAAATATCCCAACTGTTTTTCTAAGCTCTACATTAATATGATCCGTGCGGCGGAGCTAGGAGGTATCCTCGACACGATCCTGGACCGCCTGGCTCAGTTTTTGGAGAAAGAGCAAGAGATCCGCCAGAAGGTGAAGTCGGCGCTTACCTACCCGGTTATCGTCCTCGTCTTTGCCATGATTATCCTCGCGGCAATGTTCATGTTTATCCTTCCGACTTTCAAGCAGATGTTTAGCGATATGGGGGCTAAAATGCCGCCCATGACCGAAGCACTCTTTAACATGTCGGACTTCATGGTACACAACTGGTATGTGTTTGTCTTTGGCCCTCTATTCACCGCAATAGGTGTCAAACAGTATGGCAAGAGTGATGCTGGTCGCTACAAGCTTGATCTTCTCAAGCTCAAGATACCGATCATGGGGGAGATTGTGCTTAAGCTCTCCGTGGCACGCTTTTGTCGTACTTTTGGAACCTTGTTGAACTCGGGTGTGCCTATGATGCGTGCCATTGAGATCGTCTCCGAGACGGCGGGTAACGAAGTGTTGACCCGTGCCATTATGGAGACCAAGACAGCGCTACGGGAAGGCAGTCGCCTCTCCCCCCCCCTCGTCAAGTCCGGGCTCTTCCCACCGATGGTCACTCACATGATTGATATTGGTGAGGAAACGGGTCGTATGTCAGAGATGCTCGTGAAAGTCGCCGAGTTCTATGAGCAAGAAGTGGATGCGACCGTCAAGGCGCTTACCAGTCTTATCGAGCCAATCTTGATTATCTTTTTAGGAGTGATTGTCGGCTTTATTGTGATCTCGATCATGGGACCGATGTTCTCGATCATCAATCAGATTCGTTAGAAATCTTAACCTGTCAGTTTCTCCACTTCCTCCCTCATGCGTTGACTGTATGGGGGAGATTGCTGTATACTGAGTTTCCGGCGCGGCAGCTTTGCCGCGCCGTAGCATTTCCTTGTTATTTGGTAGATTCTTGTCAGCAAGAAAGGACCCTCCCCTCGATGAACTTGGACGACAGCGTCGAGTCCCTTAAGGCACATATTTCCAATCTGGAATCGGAGCTCAATCAGAAAACTCAAGCCGTCACTCAGCTTGAGAAATCGATCAGAGACCTCAACCAGAAGGTTCAGGCCGCCAGCGAAAATGCCCAGCCGACTGCCGAGCTCTCTGAGCTGGAAGAGACCCTCAAACGCCTGATGACCCGAATCGCAATGATCGTGCAGGGTGGCAAGTGCCTCTTCATGATCCACGATCCGGAGACTCACGAGCTCTATGCCGGTCAGCCCGCTCTTGGATTTGAGGAGGGGCAGCTGGAGGACTTTCGCATCAGTGAGAGCGAGGGTGCCTCGGGCGTCTGCTACGCCTCCAGCAAGTCCGTCATCCTCTACGATACCGAGACGGATACGCGTGAGGACAGCAAAGCCTTCGCTCGTTTCGGGGTTCGCAACGGAATTTCGGTTCCTCTCATCGTGGAAAAACGCGACGAGGAGACGAACGCTGTCATTGACCGCAAGACCATTGGGGTGATCTGGGTCTTCAACAAAAAGTTCGGCGGGATCTTCATTGACGAGGATGTGCAGCTTCTAGATCGCATGTCGCGCAATGCCGCTGCCGTCATCAATACGGCCTCGATTTTCCGTCGCCTCTCCTCAGAAAAAGAGCAGCTCCATGAGATGACCGATGCTCTGACGGCAGGGCTGGTCATGATCGGGCGCAACGGGCGCGTGCTTCAGATGAACTCGTCGGCGCGCAAAATCTTCGGGCTGGAGGCGGGGGAAGTACTCGGCGTGCGCACCTACGATCAGCTCGTCAAAGACGATACCGTGCGTGAAGTGCTTGGCAAAGCGGTCTCCGAGGAGCTAGACACCAATGTCCAGGAGGAAGTCACCATCACGGGTGCGGACGATGTCACCCGTGTCTTCCAGATCCAGTCCACTGTCGTGCGCAACGAGAACGGCGATATGGTCGGCACCGCTGCCATCTTCAGTGACATCACGGAGCTGAAGAATATTGACAAGCTCAAAACCGCCTTCGTCTCCACCGTCTCGCATGAGCTGCGTACCCCGATGACTTCGATCAAGGGCTTTATCTCCACACTGCTCATGGACGAGGACGGCACGATGTTCCAGCACACGGATCGCATGGAGTTCTACGGCATTGTGGACAAAGAGTGCGACCGCCTGAAGCGCTTAATTGACGACTTACTCAATGTGAGCCGCATTGAGGCGGGTGCCTCCATGATGCCCAACTTTGAGGAAGTACCGCTCCATGAGCTAGTCAAGAAGGCCATCATGATTGACAATGGCTCCACCTACAAAAAAGAAGCCCATACTCTGGGCTTCAGCATTGACAGTGACGTTCCGGAGATCATCGAAGCCGACGGCGACAAGTTCGAGCAGATCCTCCATAACCTCGTAGGCAACTCGCTGAAGTACTCTCCCGACGGGGGCGCAGTGCACTTGCACGTGAGCAAGAAGGACGAAAACACCCTTCAGTTCGCGATCTCGGATCATGGCCTGGGCATGACTCCGGAGTTCTTGCAGAAGTTCGGTCAGAAGTTCGCTCGCGCCGACAACCGCGATACGCGCTCCATCAATGGTACGGGAATTGGAGCATTTCTCGTGAAGTCCTTTGTGGACATCCACAACGGCGAGATGTGGGCGCACTCCGATGGCCTCGGCAAGGGCACCACGGCTTACTTCACCCTCCCGATCAAGCAGCCCGAGTTCGACGAGAACGCGGCCTCACTCTCCAGCCGGGTCGCAGGGTAGACGGCCAGAGTCCCTCCTCCTGCCCCACCCCCTAGCCCCCGTCCGACGGGGGAATCCAGGAGGTGGGGTTTTGTATTTTTAGGACCGCTGTCTATGCCGACCGTGACGATCACACTCTCCGAC
>JANNDD010000061.1:0-30233 GCA_031387365.1 Armatimonas sp.
AAACAAATTAAACCAACTGTGCGAGACCTCAACAACCCAACGACGAGCACGATAGCCCTCAGCAACCGCGCCAGACTCCTTAACCGCGCCAGACTCCTTCTGGGCAGCCCAGGCAGCATCCTTCAACTTACGCTCCTCACCACGAGGCACCACATGGGGAATATAGCCCGCAGAACGCATCAGAGTCTCCGCTTGCTTGCCCATGTATCCGTTGTCCGCACACAGATTCTCCACAATCCAACCACGACCCGGCACAAGAACCTGGCAAATCACCTTGCTTTCAAGCACTACCGCTAACTGCGTCACATCATTGCGGTTGGCAGCCGCTATCACCACAGAAAGAGGCACTCCGCGTCCGTCGCAGAGGGTGTGACGGGCTGACCCATTTTTTTCCCCGATCCACCGGACTGGGACCTACTTCGTCCACGCCCAAGGGGGATTCTACTTTACAGCCGTCAATGCTTTGCCATTGCCAGTCAATGCCTCGGCATTCCTCATATTCCAGTAGACCTGCTCGGAACAACTCCAGAAAGAATCCTGCTTCTTGCCAGTCTTGGAAGTACTTATGCACGGCACTGCCGCTTCCCATGTCTTTGGGAAGGGCTTTCCACTGGATGCCGGTTCTGAGGACGAAGAAGATGGCTTGTAGCACTCGTCTTGGCTCCATAGGTTTTCGTCCTGCGCCCGGTTTTCGTTTATATTGCTTGTTGGGGTCTCGTGTTGGTTTTGGGATGAGTGGCTCAGCGACCTGCCAGAAAGCCTCTGATACTTGCCAGGATTGTAGAGAGCGTGACATTGATATTATTCTCCTGGCATTCATCATACCAAACTATTTACGGATAGGTTCTTAGGACACCGCTTGCCCTTACCACGCTCACTCAGTTGGGAGATTTTTGCCTGGGCGGATGTAAGACGCGTCTGTAAGCCACGCTCAGCGGCTTTGGCAAAAGTGTGAGAACGCACCAGAAGGCGACGTTCCTGCCAGCAGAAATCTCCAAACTGTTGAGACTCACTCCACTCATAGCCCTCGCCAAGGATTTCTAGTTGACCACTCTTATCCACACGCTCGATAGAGATTAAACTTTGTTCACCCGTCAAAACGGATCTCAAGCGCTCGGCTAGTTGCTCGGGGGGATTTGCGTCTGGGCAAGAGGACAACGATACAAATCAGCGCCTGAGGCAATTCCGGCACGCGTGGCTTTAGCCGCCATTTTGCAATCGCCTACAAAGAGCAGTCCGCGTTTACCCACGCTCTTGCGAACTTGCTCGACAGCAGGCAGATACAAAGGATCATCGGCACTATTGCCTGCGACAATATGAGTAAGAAGGGGCATACTCAGAGGATCGAGTGTTGCCATCATAATTTTGACTTGGGCGACATCGGGCCGATGATCTTTACTGTGTCCCAAGGCAAAAAGTCCTTCGGGGTCAGTATCCAGCGATACCGTCGTCGCATCCAGACGCACGACCTCCATTATAGATAGTTGTTCTTCAAGTTTCTAGTCAAGACATACTCATCAGTGCCGCCTTGAGATCGCCGCCGGTGCCGGGGATTGCCTCGGAGAGGTAGAGGGCGCAGCGGATGAGCCCGGCCCAGGTGGAGAGGCGGGCGGCGTGGATGTTCCAGCCCTGCGCAGTGATCGTGCGCAGAAGGGCGTGGATCGCGCCGGGGCCACGGGGCACCACCACATCCAGAAGGGTCAGGCTGTCCTCCGTAAGCTCCAGCCGCAGGTTCTTCACCGTTCCCAGCGACGGCTCCGGACGGCGGCGACGTGTTAACAGATCATCTGCGGTCTCAGCGCCACCCAGAACCCGTCCGAGTGCCGTCGCCAGCTCGCCGCGCATCGCGCGATCCAGAGGCTGATCCCGGTGGTCAATGGTCAGCGTATCCACCACAATCGCCTGCCCTTTCTGATCTTTGATGGTGCGCGTGAAGACCTGCGCCGCGTGCAGCCGGATATCGTAGGCATAGAGCACTCCCGTGATCTTAGCCAGCAAGCCAGGCGTAGGATCGTCGTAGGCCACAAGAGTCAGCTCAGTCTGCTGCGTCCCCGAGAGGGTGCGCAGATCCGTGACGACTCCATGCTCCGCCTCATCGCCGGTCAGTGCCGCGATCATGGTCAGGTGCAGTGTCATTGTCTCCAGCTGTGTGTTCAGTAGATAGGCGGCGGGCATTGCGCTGGTGTGTGCCTGCACCGCCTCCGCTTCTTCGTCGGTTGCTTGTGAGGCAAGGCGGCGGCGCACTCGGTCCCGAACCCCCTCCAAGCGGCGGTTTGCCTCGTCAGGCGCTTCCTCATCGGGCTGATCGCTCTCCAGTGCGCCTAATGTCCGCCCGTAGAGCTCGTCCAGCAATCGGGCTGTCATGTCCGTCCAGATGCCTGGCCCTACCGCAGACGTATCCGCCCAGGTGAGTAAATAAAGCATCTTCAGGTGCTCTGGATCCGGCACTTGGCGCAGCACGTCGCGGATCGTCTCCGGGCGGGCCAGATCACGCAAGCGGGAGATCTCAGCCAGCAGCAAGTGCCAGCGCACCAGAAAAACCGCGCTCTGTGTCCGCTGCGCGTAGGATCCCAGGCGCTCGCAGATCGCCTCGGCCCGCTCCGCCCCGGTGAGCTCATGAGGCGCACGGGAGCCATCCAGCAATGTGGGCCACTGCTTGCCCAGATCGTGCAGGAGCGCTCCTAGGTAAAGAGTTGCGGGTGACTCCAGGGAGGAGAAGACCTCACGGTAGGCAACGGGTAGATCCGCTGCCGGGGGGGAATCAGGGCGCAGGCGCACTAGGTTACGCAGAACGCGTAGCGTGTGCTCTCCCACCGTCCAGGCATGAGCGGGATCGTAGGGCACCAAGCCCATACAGGCTTCCAGCTCTGGGAGCAGTGCCTTGAGCAGTCCGGTGCGCTGCATACGGCGCAGTGCCTGCTCAACATCGCCCGGCTGCATCAGAAGGTTAAGAAAACGTGGGCCGCTGTCGGGGGGAAGTCCTTCGCGGCCCACAAGCTCCTCAATCGCCTCAATCGTTGCAGGAGCGAGATCTAGCTCGTAGCGTTGGCAGAACTCTAGGGCCGCGAGGGGCCAGTGCGGATCCGCAGCCACGCGCCGGGGCTCGGCGACAATCACCGTGCGCCGCAGCGATGCCAGCCCGGAGTCACTTCCCAAAGTCAGAGGTGCCTCCAGGCAGCGCTGCATGATCTTTTCTGAGAGGGCAAAAGCACTCTGGGCATGGGCATAGTGCTCCCGCATAAAGACCTCGACGGGGGGGATATCGCGCTGCGCCGCCACTCCCAGACGCTGGGCAATCTCTTCCTGCCGGGCCACACTGAGCCGCTCACGGCGCTCATCGGTGATCAGGTGCAGGAGGTTGCGTACGGTGTAGAGGTGCTCACGAGCCGCCTGAAGCTGTGTCTTTTCCACAGCCGTGAGGATATGGCGGCGCACTAGCTCTCTCCAGAGAGCATCCCCCGTTTTATCGAAGCGTGCCCGCGCCATCCAGAGCGCCGTTTGAATATCCCTCAGTCCGCCTGCACCTTCTTTCAGATCGGGCTCAATCACAAAGGGCGATTCCCCCATTTTTTGGCGAACGCGCTCCCGCTCAGAAATTTTTCGAAAAAGAAAGTCCGCAATATGAAGGCCAGGCCCATAGATGCGATCGAAACGGGCAAATAGCGCACCATCGCCCCCTATCAGACGGGCAGAGAGCAGCGCGGTCTGGGTCTGATGATCTAGCCGATCTCCTCCGATCTCTGAGATATGGCGGTAGGCATAACCCACTTTGATTCGGGCTCCGGCCATCAGGACATCCATCACGAGGCGAAATGCCTCGCGCAGAAGCGGCGGGTCATCGTCGCGGTCTACCAAAAAGGTCAGGTCAACGTCAGAGTAGGGTGCAAGCACGCGCTGACCGTAACCGCCGGTCGCGAGCAGAGCGATCCCTTGAGGGCTCTGTCCGGCGCGTTCGGAAGCGAGTGCGAGAAGTCGCCGTAAGACGGCATCCAGCAGATCGCTATGGGCCTGTGCCCAGCTTCGGCCTCCTGTATCAGGGTGCCAGCGAGCACGTAGCTCAGCACGGGCTTGAACCAGATAGCCCGTCAGAGCGCGCTCCTCGCGAAGAGAAGCAAGAGTTGTGGTGTGAAGAGAAATGGACACAGTCAGAAGTTTTATACCATTTTGTGAAAAACACTGGTAGAATATGTGGCATCTAGTCCGAAGTGTATGGCTCCTCAGACCGGGGAGTTTTGGGAGGATGAAGTTTATGAACTGGCAAAAGACAGTAGGTATTAGCGGCGTGGCATTGGTTGTGACGGGAATGTTCCCAGCACATGCCCAAAAAGACGGGATCGAGCGAGCGCTCGCTGGCATTCGTATCAATGCGTCGGCAAAAGAAATTTTGCGTGTCTTCGGTAACCCCAACGATATCCAGATCGGCGATGTTGCGGTTCGTCCTCCAACGCAAGCGGGCGGCGGACAGAGCGGCACGCAAGGTATGCCAGGTATGGGCGGCGGTGCTGACGACGGCGGCGGTATGCCCGGTATGGGTGGCCGTGGCATGAGCGGCAGCATGGGCAGTAGCGGCATGATGGGCGGCGGCAGCGGCGGTAAGATGGGCAGCATGATGGGTGGCGGTGGCCCTAGCATGGGTGGCATGAGCGGCCCCGGCATGGGTGGCATGAGCGGCCCCGGCATGGGTGGCCCTAGCATGGGTGGTATGGGTGGCATGAGCGGCGGCATGGGCAGTAGCGGCATGCAAGGTAAAATGGGCGGCGGTGGCCCGATGGGTATGGGCGGCTCCGGCGGCATGCAAATGGGCGGACGGGGTAGTGGCAGCATGATGGGAGCCGGAACCGATGATGGCGCTCCCTTAGGCGGCGGCGGCATGCAAATGGGCGGGCGTGGTAATGGCGGAGGCGGTGGTATCGGAGCCTTTGGGCAGACAGTCTCCTCCTCAACATTCCAGCAGGAAGTGACCTGGAGCTACTCCAAAAAAGCACTGGATGCCAAGAAGCAGCAACAAGCCATCGGCTACGACTTCTTGATCTCCCCTGAAGGTAAAGTCTCGCAGATCCGCATCACAGGCTATGTCCCACGCACTGCAAAGGACAAGAGCGCCAAGGGCCTCACCCTGGGCTCCACCTACAAGGATCTGATCCGAACTTACGGCAATCCCAAGTCGGTCATGAAAAGCGGCGAGCTTCTGGTGTGCTCCTATCCGAACCAGCACATTGAGTTCCAGCTCATGAACATGAAGTATGTCAATGGCTACACGGATCCGTACAACGGCATCTATAAAGTCGTGGCGATCCAGATCAACGGCGTCGAGTAGACAAAACTCAAAGAGAGCTTCTTACCCCTGGTGCACAAAAAGTGCACCGGGGGTTTTGTTTTTTCGGGTACTATAAACTCCCCATGGAACTTAGTGAGAAAGATGAAATCCGCCAGCGCGTTGACCTAGTTGACTTCATCTCACGCTACACCGCACTGAAGCGCTCCGGACGGACATTTAAAGGGCTCTGTCCTTTTCATAATGAGCGCACTCCCTCGTTTACCGTAGACCCTGATCGAGCATCGTGGCATTGCTGGGGAGGGTGCTCCACAGGAGGAGATATCTTCGCCTTTGTGATGAAGGCGGAAAACCTGACCTTCCCGGAAGCGGCGGAGCGCCTGGCACAGATTGCAGGTGTCACATTGAGTCGCGGTGGAGTGGACAGCGCGGAGGCAGCGCGGCAGCGTGATGAAAAAGAGCGCCTGTACAGTGTCAATGCCGAAGCGACGCGCTTTTTCCGGAACTTTCTGGGCAAGGCGAAGCTGGCCCAAGACTATATCAAAGAGCGCGGCTTGGCCCACGAGACCCTCGAAAACTTCCAGATCGGCTACGCACCTGAGGAGTGGAGTGCCCTTTCTCGCTATTTGCTGAGCAAGAACGTGAGCCGCGAGGATGCAAAGCAAGCGGGCCTCCTCTACGAGTCGCAGCGGGTGCAGGGCGACTACAACGATAAGTTTCGTGGGCGGCTGATCTTTCCCATTCTCGATGTCCAAGAGCGGGTTGTGGCTTTTGGAGGGCGTACCATCCCCAACCCCGAGCTGCCGCCCGACACCAATGTCGGCCCCAAGTACCTCAACTCACCGGAGACCAAGGTCTTCTCCAAGAGCCGCATTCTCTATGGCCTGAACCGGGCACGAAAAATCATCAGTGATGTGGACCGAGTTCTGGTGGTCGAGGGCTACATGGATGTGATTGCAGCGCACCAGGCGGGTATCGGAAATGTTGTGGCCACCCTGGGGACATCACTGACCGACGATCACATTCGGATACTGGGGCGCTACACCAAAAATATTGTGCTGTCTTTTGACTCCGATGAGGCGGGAGTGCGCGCCGCTCTGCGCGCCGCCGAGCTCTTCACGGCACATGGCCCGGAGTTCGCTCTGAAGGTTCTGGCAATGCCCGAGGGAGATGATCCGGACTCCATGCTGCGGCGGGGTAACATCGCAGGCTTTCACAAGGCAATAGAGAGTGCGCGCACCGTCCCTGAGTTTCGGATCGAGGGGATCAAGCGCAAGTCCGACCTCACCGACGAAGGCGGGCGAATGGCGTACTTACGTGAGGCAATCCCCATTCTTGCAGAGGTTCGCTCCTCACTGGAGCTGGATATGCTAGTGCAGCGGCTTACTCCTTACCACCCCTCATTTGGTTCAGGGACACGCGCCGAGGCCTCGATCCTGGCCGAAGTCCAGCGCTGGCGCTCACAGCGCCCAGGAAGTACACCGCCACCCGACGATGGTCTGCTGACCCCTGCCCCGCCCCGTTCACGCTATCCAAATAACGGGGGTGGCGGACAACAAAGTAATCCCAGTGGCGGCTGGCAAAAAAACAGTCAGAACACCAGTGGCTGGCAACAGCGTCCTCGTTACGGCCAGCAACCGCCACCGCGCCCGGAGGCGCCTGCCGCTCCCCCCACATCGGCACTGGAAAAAGCAGAGAGAAGCGTTATCCAGGGCCTGCTCTCTGATGACTGGCGCACGGTGACCATCAAGGAGCTAGATCGCGCTGCAAAGGCTCTGAGCTGTACTCCTGGAGAGCTACTGGCCCACCCACAGGCCCGGCTCCTTGTTGAGGCACTCTACCCCTTGCTCTCGGGCCGGATGCTTCTTCAGCGTGCTCTGGATCAGTTGGCCGACCAGGAGCTAGCCTTTTTTGCCACACGCTATCTTGTCTCGACGGGCAACGATGCCCCTCTCTCGGAAGAAGCGCTTCACGACTGTGTCAATGAGCTGGTCGTGCGCCACCCACCAGAACACATTCGGGTGATCCAGAAAAAACGGACAGAAGGAATTGCACTCACCGATGACGAACTACTGGTTCAACAAGCTTGGACCCGCGCTAAAAAGCGTGGGGGTGAGACTAGTCCTTGAAAACGTGTGATGCCTTTGGTAAGTAAACTATCCTCTTTTGAGCACTCTGACACCCTCCACGACGATAGTGTCGGGGGGTGGCTTCATGTGGCGGGGCGGAGCCGTCTGCTCACCCTGGAGCAGGAGGTTCGCCTCGCACAGCAGATAGAGTGCGGCGATGAGCACGCGCGTGCTCGCCTTGCGGAAGCCAATCTGCGCCTGGTCGTCTCGATTGCACGGCGCTACCAGGGTCGAGGTCTGACCCTCGCCGATCTGATTCAGGAAGGCAATGTTGGCCTGATCCGCGCCGTAGAGAAGTACGACTGGCGTAAGGGCTTCAAGTTTTCGACGTGTGCCACATGGTGGATTCGTCAGGCGATTCTTCGTGCCCTAGCCGAGCAGAGCCGCACGATCCGGCTCCCAGTGCACATGATTGACTCCATTCAGCGCCTGCTGCGTACCAGCCTGATGCTTCGCCAGGAGCTGGGTCGCACTCCCACCCTAGAGGAGCTGGCGTTCCGGCTACAAGTGCCCGTTCTACGTGTGCAAGAAACCCTTCGTGCCGTCCCAGAGCCTCTCTCGCTTGATGGCCCTTCTGGAGAGGACTCGGAGACCACCTGCCCTCTAGACTTTATCGCTGATCCCAATGCACTGTGCCCAACGGATGCAGCAAGCCGCCGCGTGCTACGCGATCAGCTAGAGCGTGTGCTTGCTCTGCTAACGGAGCGCGAGCGTGATGTTGTTTCCCTCAGGTTCGGCCTCCGTGGCGATGGAACCCCACAGACACTAGAGGAAGTAGGGCGGCACCTGAGCGTCACCCGCGAGCGTGTCCGACAGATCGAGAGCAAGGCGATGGGCAAGCTCCGTAGCCCAGACTCCTTGCACCTCCTACGCGAGTTTGCAGGGTAGCCCAGCATGCCGTCGGGAAAGATCCACGACCGTATTACGGCTATCGGTGCGGCACTCGCCGTGCCTGTCTGGTGGTACCTAACTCCCTCCCCCCCCAACTGGACTGTCGGCGGAACGCTTGTAGTGTCCACACTGTTCTCCGGCTGGTTCCTCTCCCCCGATCTAGATCTGGACTCCTCAATCTACAAGCGCTGGGGGCCACTGCGCTTTCTCTGGTATCCCTATAAAAAAATGGTGCCCCACCGCTCCTGGGTCTCACACTCCTGGTTCCTCTCCCCGCTGATGCGAGTGGGCTACCTGTTGGGGATGACCTGGCTGGTTGCCTGGGCCGTACTCTGGGGGATCCGACAAGCCTCCGGACTGGGACCGGGCGCACCGGAGCGCACTCCTTGGGATCTCTGTCAGGATATCTACCGCCACAATCCACAAGCCACTCTCATGGCAGTGGTTGGCCTGTTCTTTGGCACAATTCTTCATACAGGCGCAGATACGATCTACAGCACACTAAAAAAACGATCCTAGCAAAGAACCGGTGGATCGCGTTGCATGTGACAAATTTCCCCATAAGTATCGTACACATTCCACAAAAAACAGGCTACAATACCCAGAATGCAGCGAACGCTAGATTCTTCTCTCGCCTGCCCGAGCTGTGGTGCTCAGGCGCGTGTCTTTACGAACGGGCAGAGTACCTGTGCGTACTGTGGGACAACACTTCCTCCGCTCCCCTTTTCCCATCCCGGCGGCACGTTTAGGCATAGTTCGCCTCTGCGTATCGGGATGAAGGCCAGAATCGGGGGGAAAGAGTACATCGCGGTGGGGCGCCTACTCTTGCGTGATGGCGAAGGCTACTCCTGGGAGGAGTGGGTTCTGCTGTCTCAGGACGGTGAGGCGCAGTATCTGGAGTTCGATGAGGGCAAGTGGAGCCTGACACAGTACTGGCCCGATGGCGAGGACGTCACAGTGAGCGCCTACTCGGAAGGCCAGACCATCCGTTTTGGGGGCAATACCTGCACGGTCACCTCCGTGGGCACTATGGTAATAAGCGGGGTTGAAGGGGAGATCCCCTGGCAGGTCCAGGTGGGGGAGCGTAGCCCGTTCGCCGACTTTGCTTCAGGCAATACGATCTACTCCGTGGAGGAAGCAAGCGACGGAATCGAGTGGTTCCGTGGCCGTCGCTTAGATGCTGCCGAAGTCTACACCTTCTTTGGCCTGCACGCGGAAGTCAAACAAGAAGTTCAAAAAGAGGAAGTCCAAGCGGACAGGCGACGCTTCGGGTGCCTCTGGCTGACACTCTCCCTAGCGGCGTTTTGTATCTTTGCCGTGGCCTCTGGTATAAATGGACGGCCAATCTACAGTGCACAGCTTACCGCCGATAAAATCGCCGACGAAGGCAGCGTGGTCGGGCCGTTTACGCTAAAACACATTGGATTTCCCCATCGCCTCTACCTTGCCTCAGGCTCGCTTAGCCAGACATCGGTCTGGGTACAAGGCGTCATGGAAGACGCTAGCGGCCCGATCTTTGAAGCGGAGCAGGAGTTCTGGGACGAGACGGGCTATGATGATGGCCCGTGGCACGAGTGGGTCACAGAGTCAAAGACAGACTTTCGGCTTGCCAAAGCGGGGAACTTTCGCATCCGTCTCTACGCCGACCCAGAGGTAGCGGCCTCCACGACCCCCATCACTGTACGTGTTTACGAAGGCGGCCTACACGCGACACCACTGGCATGGTTCGGGGGAATCGGGCTGGTCCTGGGAACCTGTATCTGGCTGAAGGGGGCACCAGGCACCCGCAAAAATCTCACGGAGGCGCTGCAGGACTCGTGAAAACCTGGGCCTACCGTATCGCCACCGTGCTGCTACTGGGCACCTTCGGATATCTCTGCGCAGCAGCCTACTACGGCTGGCTCCTGCCCGGAAGTGCCACGACGACGGCGGAGCGTAACAGCGTCCACCAGCGCGCCAGCGCTCGTATAGGAACGCATATCACAGGGGGCGGTAGTCACTTTGGAAAATAGCACCATGAAAAAAACTCTCGCAACACTTTTACTTCTCGGAGCGGCGACGCTCCCAGCACTCGCGCAAGAATCAGCAGGCCGCTCTCGTCAGAGCCTGATGGAAGGCATTATCTCCACGCTTGTTTTTGGGGTCATTGGGATTATCCTTGCGACAATTGGCTTCAAGGTTTTCGATCTCGCCATCAAATCAGACATTGAAAAAGAGATCTTTGAAAACAAAAACATAGCCGCAGCTATTCTGGCCGGGTCCGTGGTGCTGGGTATCTCGCTGATTGTCGCGCTGACAATCCACTCGTAATAACGACTAAAATGAGTGAGCAAGACCGCCGTGAGGCGCTGACCCTTCTGACCAGCGTCTTTCTCGTGGCGGCTTGTGGCCTAATCTACGAGCTACTGCTGGCAACCATCTCCTCGTATCTCATTGGCTCGTCGGTGACCCAGTTCTCACTGTGTATTGGCGTCTTTATTGGGGCAATGGGGATTGGCTCCTATATTTCTCAGTTTGTCACGACCCACCTACTACGCTGGTTTCTCACGGTGGAGATCCTACTGGCTGCGATCGGAGGCTGCTCAGCATGGGCGCTCTTTGGTGCCTATGCCTATCTAGGGAGCGTCTATTACGGCGTGCTCTTTTTACTCATTGGCCTGCTGGGCGCACTGGTGGGTATCGAGCTTCCTCTACTAACGCGCTTACTGGCTCGGTACGGAGCGCTTAAAGAGACGATCGCACAAGCGCTCTCGTTTGACTATATTGGCTCACTACTTGGCTCCGTGGCCTTTCCCTTGGTTTTTCTGCCCGCACTGGGAATGACCCGCACGGCATTGGTCGTCGGGCTGCTCAATCTGGGAATCGCGGTCTGGAACTTGCGCATCTTTTCGTCACGACTCAAAAACAGTCGCCTTCCCCTGCTACTCTGCACGTTTCTCGCCGCATTTCTGGGCTTCGGACTCATCGTCGCGGATCAGGCAGGACGATTTTTCGAGAAACGCCTCTACGACGATGAGATTCTCTTTGCGCGGCAAACGCCGTATCAGAAAATTGTGGTAACGCGCTTTCGCGAGGATCTCCGGCTCTACCTAGATGGAAATTTACAGTTTTCATCGCTCGATGAGCACCGCTATCACGAGTCTCTAGTGCATCCGGCGATGAGCCTGACAATAAACCCGGAGTCCGTGCTAATTCTGGGCGGCGGCGACGGTCTGGGCGTCCGCGAGGTACTCAAGTGGTCGGGAGTGAAAAAAATAGTACTCGTGGATATAGATCCCGCCATGACAAAGATCGCCCGTAGCTACCCGAGCCTGAAGGCACAAAATTCTGGAGCGCTGGATGATCCACGAGTCGCACTTATTCATGAAGATGCGTTTACCTACCTGAATAGATCGGGCGCCCTACACTCCGTAATCATCGCGGACCTACCCGATCCTAATAGTGAGGCGCTTGCCAAGCTCTACTCGCGTGAGTTCTACCGTATGATTCGGCGGCGGCTCGCTCCTGGTGGGATGTTCGTCACCCAGGCTACCTCGCCCCTCTTCTCACGTGATGCTTTCTGGTGCATTGAGCGCACAGTCGCAGCCGCTGGGTTTGCGACAACGCCCTACCATGTCTATGTACCCAGCTTCGGCGACTGGGGATTTGTCCTTGCCAAGGATAGCACCAAAGCCCCCAAACTCACGGACACGAAACTCACGGGTCTGGCTTTGAAGTATCTCACGCCGGAAATACTGAGTGTACTAACGGTCTTTGATGCGGAGTCAAATCCGACGATTGTTGGCCCCTCCACTCTGGATCGCCCGCAAGTCGTGCGTCACTACGAGCGCGGAGCCAAGCGATGGGAGTAGAGAATCTGCCCATTGGGATCCATATCATTCTGGATGGCTATGAGATCTCGCCCGAGCGCCTCACGGATGCCATACGTCTGTCCCAAGCGCTCACCGATGCGGCGCAGGCAGCGGGCATGACCCCACTCTCAGAACCAAGTGTGCATCTCTTTCCTGGTGGCGGCCTCACAGCGTTTCTGCCGCTCGCGGAGTCGCATCTCGCTCTTCACACCTACCCGGAGCACGGGTACATTGCAGCGGACTGTTTCACCTGCGGCATGCCCGATGGGGCCGACCGCGCTGTCGCTGTGCTCTGCGATGCACTAGGCCAAGGCCGCTTTGACATTCGGCGACTGGAGCGTGGCCGTTGAAGCCCCGCTGGATCGTCTCAGCACGCTACGATCTGGCATTTTTTATCGGCTCTTGCGTCTTAACTTTCGCCTTTTATGGGCTCTACCGAGCGGCACACCATCTCGGGTTTCTGCTCCATGGCGACAGTATTTTAATCACCTATTTTTTCTTTACTGCGCTCTTCGACCATCCCCATATTTTCCAGACATTTGCCCGTACCCATGCCGACAAAGAGGAGTTTTCCAAACGTCGTTTGCTCTACACTTGGGGGCTAGCGGGCTTTATTATTGTTGGTTTTATCGGGGTGGCGCTCAAGCTAGAAGCCTACTTTATTGTCGGGGCAGCGGTCTACGGAACCTGGCATATTATGCGCCAGCACTACGGTTTCCTAAAGATCTATAAAGCTCTCAACAACGACAGAGCACCTCTGGATAACTGGCTTGATGGGCTGACTTACTTCACAGGGATGTTCGCCTGCTTTTTCAACGACTACGGTGATGTCCGTGGGCCGCTTGTGGTCTATGGAAGCGTCAAAGTCAGCGTCCCTAACCTGCCAGGCGAGTGGGGCGAGGGGCTCTGGGTGGTGTTTCTGGTTCTGCTGGTCCTCTTTGGTTTTCGTCAGGTGGGCCGTGCGATGTTAGGTGAGCGCGTAAATCTACCAAAGATTCTGCTGATGCTCTCGGCCCTAGGAACGCATTACTTTGTTTTTTTCGCTACCGCCACACCGTTTCTAGTGGCCGAGGCACTGGAGACCGCGTTTCATGATGTGCAGTACCACGCCTGGATGGCACACTACGAGAAGCGCCGCTTTCCTGGCATTCGTCATGTTGCGCTCAAGTGGGGCCTCACGGCGCTGGCCTATGGCATTCTGGTGGGAGTTATCGAGATCAAGGGACTACTCCAGCCCGATGGCTGGGCGATGTGGGCGTTTATTCCCTTCACCATGGTGGTGATCTTTCACTACTTCGTGGACGGCCTCATCTGGAAAATGCGTGACTATCCGGAGCTGGGCAAGCTGCTGCTCAGCGCAAAAACTCCTGTGCCGTAAGCCCGGATTCTTTCGTATGACACCCGGAAGAGGCACCCGTAGATAGGATGGCAACGAAAAGCCCGAATTTTACGTCCTAATACGTATGAAAAAATTCTGGGTACGTCTGAAGGTAGTTGGTTGTCTAGGGTGTCTGGCACTTTTTGCCCTGCTGTACTTTTTCCCCGCACTCCGTGAGTTTCTTTTTACGCGCTCCATGCAATCTCAGCCACTTGAGCGCCAGGAGACGACACGTAAGTTTTTCACGATGGTTCACTTGCTCCCGACACAAACCGTTCCCGCAACCTCCCCCATACCTATGGGTAGCCCACTCCCCCAAGCGACTCCAGAACCCACGCCAGAGCCCTCTGTTATCGCGACTCCCGAGCCCGCGATGCTCGCGGAGCGCACTGCCGAGGCTGTGGTGATCAGGCGCGGTGACGAGGAAATCGGACGCTTTACAACACTCTATAAAACGGATATGCCCGGGGGGAAAGGCCCCGCGGCTGTGAGTGGCCCCCATGCGTGGTGGGCAACCAAAGAGCTACTCTTCCATGGCGATCTGGTGACCAAGAAAATTGAGGTTTTCCTGCCCTACGCCGGCGCCAAGGGAGAGATCACGACGCTCAAATCCGATGATGAAGGTGTCAGCGTTACTACAAGCTCAGGGCAGAGCCTACGCGTTCTCCCCGAGCGCCATGTCTGGAAAGGCTTTATGCGTGCTTCCCTCGGGCCAGAAACCGAGGAGCCTGGCACAAAGCACGCGGGGCTGAAGAAAACCATAGATGGCTGGATTGGAACGCCCTATGTCTGGGGAGGTGATACCAAGAAAGGCATAGACTGCTCCGGGCTAGTCTGTCAGGTTTTCAATACAATAAAGATCTCGCTGCCGCGTACCTCCAAAGAACAGGCCACGGTCGGCAAGCCCGCCACAGATGAGCTACGCTGGGGGGATCTTCTCTGCTACGACGGGCATGTCTCGATCTATGTGGGCAATGGCCGCTCTGCCGAGGCACTGGGCACAAAAGAGGCAGGAGGGACGGTCAAGTACGCGACTATCTGGCACCGCCCCTGCACCGGAGCGCGCCGTGTTCTCCCATAGCTCTCCCTAACCGATATACTTTCGGCGCACTTCTTGCCATAGAGAGCTCCTGAACAACTATGGAACCTATTCGTGTGATCATGCTGGGCCCCACCCAGTCCGGTAAGACACTATTTTTGTCCGCAATGTGGCAAAAGCTCCAGCTGCCTCTGGATCCGGGGTTTCACCTGGAGCCCGTGACCGCCGACAGCTACCCTGACACAGCTTCGCGCAACAAGCTGGACCGGATCTACACCCATCTGGTCTCTCAAAATGACTTTCCGCCTGGCACAGCACTCGGCAGCAAAGCCAACTACCGTTTCGCCTGCCATGTTCAGATAGACCAGCAAGCCTACAAAGCCTGCAACTTCGAGTACCTAGACTATGCAGGGGGGTTGCTGAGTGGCGAGAGCCTCCACGACGAAGACTTTGAGCAAGCCGTCGCCGAGGCAGATGTCCTGCTTGGCCTCCTCGACGGGGTTCGTTTGCTCCTAGCGATGAGTGCGGATGAAGAGGCGCGGGAGTGGATTGGACAGGAGCTTGCTCCGATTCTGGTGCGAACAGCTTCGACACTTCGCAAGTCCGCGCACCGCCCTCTCTCCATTCATTTTGTGATCAGTAAGTGGGATGCCATCAGTCAGCTTGCCCCGCACCTCACACTGGAGCACTTCCGTAGCTTCCTCAATGAAATTCCAGCGGTTCAGGCACTTCTCTCGCTGCTCTCCCCCAACGCGACCGTGCGCCTGATCCCCGTGAGTGCTCTGGGAGAGGGCTTTGCGAAAATGGAATCCGAGACGGTAGACGATGGCGACGGGAACCGCCGCATTTTAATCCACACACGCAAACGCCATACTCCGGAGAGTAAGATCCCTCCTATTCCCTACAATGTCGAGATTCCCATCGCTTGCTGCATTCCCGATGTGCTCACCCAAAGACTCGCTCTCTTAGACAAGGATAAAGAGACGATTACCAACAAACTAGCGCATCTTGAGACACCACAGGTCACTTTTGCGCAGCGCCTCGGGGCAGTCCGCGTTCCTGTTCTACGTGAGCTGGGTCAGTGGCTAGCCCGCACCGAGGAGCAGCGCCGCACCGATACCACGCGCACGCTACGGGAGCGCTACCAGAATGTCACCGATACAGAGAGTGCGTTTCGGTATCTTGTGCAGTTCTGTAGTGCCCTGCGCGACTCGTTTGAGAAAGAAGAGCCCCACTCGGTCCTAAAACGCGGTAAGCTCTAAGGTAGCGTGGCCGTGACCTCCAACACAACTCTTTCTCCCCAGGCGACGAGTGTCCCTGCGTGGCCCTTTCTGGTAGCAAACCATGAGCTAGGCCGGGTGGACTACCGGACACTTATCGCGCCCGATTTTCTGAGTGACCAGGGTTGTAGTCAGATTCTGGCTTCTCTGCCACTAGACGGTGACGACAACACGGCCCACTCCTGCTACCTCACCTACCGAACGGAGTCAGGAGAGACCTGCCGCATCGCCGCTCTCTACCAGACACGCACTCTCGCTACCGAGGAGTTCTTCCCGGTCAAACCACAGCGCGCTGTCCAGATTGTTGTAGGACTAGTTGTTCTAAGAACCTTTCCGGATAAGGGGATTGGCCTCTCTCTGCTAGACGAGAGTTTTGCACTCTACGAAGACGACTACCGGGCATTTTGCAGTGCCCCCCAGCCACGTGGCTTTCCGGTGATCCAGTCCTGGCCACTAGCCGCGCCCCTGACAACTCCCCCTATTGTCACCGCTCTGCCTGAGCTAAACGCAACTCGCCTTGTTCCTACAAGCTACCCTAGCCGCCCCACAGGTGTTCTCCCACAGCACCGTGCACAACGCGCCTTCCCTATCACCCGGCACCAGGTTTTACAACAAATCCGCCAAGACACGCGTTTAACACGTTTTTTGAAGCGCTTCCGCTGGCCTCAGCGGGTAAAATACTAGCACGATGACTGAAATTCAGGGGCCGGAAGCCATGCTTTTCGACTTTGTGGTGATGGGCTCGGGGATTGCGGGACTGACCTTTGCGCTCAAAGTAGCAGCAGTGGGTACTGTGGCCCTAGTCACCAAGAAAGACCGCTCAGACTCCAACACTAACTGGGCTCAGGGAGGGATCGCGGGAGTGATGGCACCCGATGATTCTTTCGATCTGCACATCCAGGACACACTTATCGCGGGCGCGGGTCTGTGCCACGAGGATGCAGTCCGAGCGCTGGTGACCGAGGGGCCAGAGCGTATTCGAGAGCTAATCGCGCTAGGGACAAACTTCAATAAAGAAAACGACGGTGATTTTGCACTCACCCAAGAGGGCGGGCACTCCCGACGGCGGATTCTCTTTAACAACGATCTGACGGGCCGAGAGATCGAGCGGGCGCTGGTCGAGAGCATTCACTCCCACCCCTCCATTGTGGTCTACGAGCACCACCTTGCCATTGACCTCGCAAAATCCAAGGACGACGACGAGCGGATCTGCGGGGTCTATGTTCTAGACACACTTGATGGCGAGATCGCAACATTTCTGGCGAGGCGGGCTGTGTTTCTGGCGACAGGCGGCTGTGGTGCTGTCTATACCCACACCACCAACCCAGCAATTGCTACCGGCGATGGGGTCGCGATGGCGTTTCGTGCGGGCGCAAAAGTGGCCAACATGGAGTTTATCCAGTTTCATCCCACAACACTCTTTCATCCCGCAGCACGTAGTTTTTTAATCTCTGAGGCCGTCCGTGGTGAGGGTGGAACCCTGCGCGACAAGTCAGGGCGTGCCTTTATGCTAGACTACGACGAGCGAGGCAACCTGGCACCACGGGATATTGTCGCACGGGCCATTGATGCCGAGTGCAAGAAGCAAAACGAGCCGTGTATGTTTTTAGACATCACACACATAGACTCCCAAGAGATTCAGCACCGATTTCCCAATATCTATGCGCGATGCCTGAGCTACGGAATTGACATGGCCCATGAGCCGATTCCCGTGGTACCTGCCGCTCACTACATGTGTGGCGGCGTCATTACGGACCTGCACGGGCGCACCAGCCTGCCGCGCCTCTTTGCCAGCGGCGAAGTCACCTGCACGGGCGTCCACGGCGCAAATCGCCTTGCCTCCAACTCACTTTTAGAGGGGCTGGTTTTCTCTCACCGCGCCGCCCAGCTCTTCCTGACAAACACGGATGATACTCCGCCGCTGCTGGAGCATGTCCCCCCGTTTCGCCCCTACCGAGGCCGCGTCCGTGTCGCCGACACGGAGGCCCTCAAGCAGCGTATCCAGACCGCCATGACCAAGTTCGTCGGGATTGTCCGCAGCGACGAGCGCCTGAAGCAAGCCGAGACAGCGCTGATGGTGATCATGGACGAAGTGGAGCGGCTCTACGCCACTTGCCGCCCCACGGAAGATCTGCTGGAGCTTCGCAATCTGGCGCTCACCGCGCAGCTCATCATTCGATCCGCCCAGCACCGCAAAGAGTCTCGCGGCCTGCACGCGACAACAAACTACCCTGAGACAAACGAAGGGGAAAAAGTAGACACCGTGCTAATCAAGCGCAAACGCACGGATTTCACCGTGCTTGAGGAAAATTGAGACGAAGAAATGATGGGTCGGGTGGGATTCGAACCCACGACCAATGCCCGTGACGTTACGGGGAAATAAAAATGCGTAATGGGCTAATAAATCGTTCAGAAAGGTGGATTCCTTTAGTCTGATTATTAGCAGGCAATTTAGTCCGCAATGTAAATGCGCGCGAATTCGCTCCAATATCAGTAGTCTTCACATAATAAACAGAATCTACTTCTGGACAATACACTGCAAAAACGTCAATAAGTGAGAGATCTCTTTTAACCGAATACATTCCTTTTTTATTTGTCCAAGCAGTGCCCTCTAACGGAATACATATCTTTCCATCCTTCAATGACACATATTTCACTTGTACTCTCTTTAAACAATTCCCATCAGGGCTAATTGCAACCAAGTCAAAAGGAAGATGCTCAGAGATAGGTAAACAAACTTGAATGCCATTTTTCATCAAGCTCGCAATTACTTGGGCAACACCAATATCACCTAGGTTTTTTGTATGGTGATTCATCACGAACTCCAGAAAAATAGTAAATGGGTCGGGTGGGATTCGAACCCACGACCAATGCCTTATAGCTTTTCTCAGGAATTGCACCTGAAATGGCACATTGCCATCGCACTTGCGACAAGCAAAGGGCACTGCTCTACCACTGAGCTACCGACCCGGAAGCACGGGAATTCTATCACGCGAAAGTAAACCCGTCCACCCCTTAAACTAATTTTGTTTTTGAAGGTGTATAATGCCTGCTTAGATGCCACGCACCAAGATCATTTGTACTCTCGGCCCTGCGGTCGACGCTCCCGAGACGCTAGAGAAACTCATCCGCGCAGGAATGGATGTCGCCCGCTTTAATTTTTCGCATGGAAACCACTCTCAGCATGCGGAGCGCTTTGCCCGTCTGCGTACGGCGGCAGCGAAGGTAGGCAAGAGCGTGGCAGCCCTTCAGGATCTCTGTGGCCCCAAGCTACGAGTAGGCACCATGACGGAGGGTGTCGTCTTAGAGGAAGGTGCACGGGTGGTTCTGACTCTGGCAAGCGTTCTGGGTACAGCGGAGCGCATTCCTTTGCCTCTCCCTGAATTTTTTGCGGTTGCATCCCCAGGGATGCGGCTCCTGCTCGATGACGGACTACTGGAGCTCCAGGTGGAACAAGTCCAGCCTGAAGAGGTGACGTGCGTCGTCATTGCGGGTGGTGTCTTAAGCTCGGGCAAGGGCGTCAACCTGCCAGGAGTGGCCCTCCCGATTGAGGCAGTCACCGACAAAGATGAAGCGGATCTGCGTTTCGGGCTTGCGCTCGGAGTGGACTATGTGGCGCTCTCCTTTGTGCGCCATGCCGATGATGTGCACCGTCTCCGCTCGTTAATGGAGCGAGAGGGCCGCGTGGTGCCGATCCTGGTCAAGATTGAAAAGGCGGAGGCGGTCGAGAATCTGGATTCCATTCTCGCCGTGGCCGACGGCGCAATGGTGGCACGGGGTGATCTAGGGATCGAGATGCCGGTGGAGGAGATGGCGATGATTCAAAAGCGCCTGATCCGAGCCTGCAATGTGCTGGGCAAGCCCGTGATCACCGCCACCCAGATGCTGGATTCCATGATCCGTAACCCACGCCCGACCCGCGCTGAAGTAACGGACATTGCAAACGCGATCCTTGATGGTACGGATGCTCTGATGCTCTCCGGGGAGACCGCTGTGGGTGCCTACCCCCTCCAGGCTGTCGAGACCATGAGCCGGATCGCACGTCGCACGGAGGAACAGCTCGACTACGACCAGCTTCTTCGAGAAAAAACAGCCCTCTTTGGCCGTGACAGCCTGACCGATGCAGTCGCCGAAGCCGCAGTCACGATTGCGCATGACCAGCAAGCTAAGGCTATTCTCTGTGCCACGGAAACAGGGGGAACGGCCCGTGCAGTGGCAAAATTTCGTCCACGCTCTCAGATACTAGCGGTCACCCCCTCGGAGGAGACCTGCCGCCGCCTTGCACTTTGCTGGGGCATCCAGTCTCTCCTGATGCCCGCCCCCACCAGCGTGGACTCTCTTCTGAGTGAGAGTACCGCAGTCGCGGCTCAGAGCGGCTATCTCCAGCCAGGCGACTTGTTTGTCCTTACCTCCGGAACGCCTCTGGGCAAGCCGGGCAGCACGAATCTTATAAAGGTACATTACCTTGGCGAACCACTCTAAACCTTCTCCTACCGTCTCTCTCCCCCAGACACGGACACAACGTCGCCGTTGGGATACCGTCTGGCGTCTTCTGGGCATCAGCCTGGGTGTTGGTCTCGGGCTTTTCCTCTATGTACGCTGGCTCTCGCTTCCCTGGTCCCTAGGTGTACAAACCAATCATGAAGTACGCATCCTAGAGGCACGTCGCCACGGTCTTCATGCAGAGAACGTGAGCCTATCAAAGCGCCGATCCTATTTGAAGTCATCAGAAGGAATCGAAGCCCTTGCCCGCTCCCGTGGCTATCATCATCCCGGCGAGCAAGTTTACCTGGAACCAACCCCCAGCATAGAAAATAAATTGTCGCGACGCTGAGAAAGAGTTCACAGGCAACCAAAATGAAGTTTGAATAAATTTAAAAATTGGGGATAATAGTAGGGAAGCTAGAACTGTACTTTTTCTAGCGCCAAGTTTTTTGAACGCCTATGCAATCTCAATTCACCAGAAAGGAAGTTAATCTGTGTCTGTAGAGCTGATCTCCTCGCCTGCAAACGCGACACCCTCCAGTAGTTACGTCGTGATTAAGCGGAGTATGGACATCGTTTTCTCTTTTATTGCGCTCTTAGTTCTCGCACCTATTCTCTTGGTTATAGTTCTTTCGATCTGGTTAACCGACCGTGGGCCGATTATCTACCGTCAAAAACGGGTAGGAATGAACGGGCGGCTCTTCACGTTTTATAAGTTCCGCAGCATGGTGACCAACGCCGATGCGCTCAAGACCCAGCTTTCTACCAAGAACGAAGCCTCGGGGCCTATCTTCAAAATGAAGAGAGATCCACGAATTACCTCTGTTGGTCGCATGCTCCGTAAGTCATCGCTCGATGAGCTCCCGCAAATCTGGAGCGTCTTGAAAGGTGATATGACCCTGGTAGGACCGCGTCCCCACCTGCAAAGTGAGATTGATGCCTATCCTAACTATCCCAAAGAGCGTCTGAGTGTTACACCAGGCTTGCTTTGTTTTCGCGAAGTCAGTGGGCGGTCCAGCCTGAGCTTTGAGCGTTGGTTGGAGCTAGACATGAAGTATATACAAATGCGCTCCCTTCGAACGGATCTCTCGATACTCCTGCGTGCTATCCCTGCGGTTCTCTTTGCCAAGGGCGCTTATTAGAGTATCTACTCTTCCTTTCCGCAACTCCTGAAACAAGCTGGGCGCTGACGCCTAGCTTTTCTCGTTTGTGCGTCGGCAGATCGCGACATAATAACCCAACCCTGACCGGAACCCCGCTAGCTCAGAGAGCATCTATCTTTCTGAGCAGTAGAAGAGTGGCACTATGATACGAATCATCGGTCACGAAGATTAAGTACCTAGGGATGTGCTATCTACTCTGATCTCTAAAATTTTCTGTGTAAAAGCAGGAAGATGAGCTGTTTTGGGGAACTATGTAATTGGCTCGCTTGACAGCCACTAGGTCCGCACGTACAATTACCGGGGTATTTTTCGTGCCAAGAGAATTTTTGATGTCAAGAATTAAAAGGAAGAATAACAACATGTTGCACCGCCTGCAAACACGCAGCGGAGTTCTCACTACCGCTACTGTGCTCAGCCTACTCTTGCCCGCCGCCGTCGCCTGGGCAGATGGCCAAGTCAAGTTCAAGGTGGTGGACTCAAAGACCAGTGCTGTACTCCCGGGAGCAGTTATAGTTATCAAAGCTGGCCCCACAGATCTCGAGGACATGCAGTTTAAAACGGCCTCGAGTGGTCTGGTTTCCACCGGTGACCTGACCGCAGGCACCCGTGAGTACACCGCACGCGCCCTCGTCAATGGGATCGGCTATAAAGAGATCAAGGGTAAAGTAGTTGTTATTGATGACCAGACTATTGAGGTTGAGATCAAGCTGGAGTCACTGGGCGAAACCGTCATTGACATCTTCCGTAAACAGATCCGACTTGATATAGATGATCCCGGCTTGTACACCTTCCGCGACCGAGAGCACCTCCAATTTTTCCCGAATGCCGTCGGTAATCGCCAGAGCCTAAACAAAGCATTGCGCTCTATCCCAGGGATGGTTCCCAATAGCCTTAATCGTTTGCACTCACGTGGCGAGGCGGACACGGGCACCTACTATATTGATGGGTTCCAGCTTCCCTCCCTGCTCGCGGGGCGTGCCTCTCAGTTCCTGACTCCGGAGATGATCGAGTCACTCAAAGTGCGTACAGGTAACATAGGAGCGAACCTGGGTGGCGGCAGCACGGTTCTTGAGACCTCTCTGCGCCCTGCGATTAGCCGAGGGGGGAGCCCCCTAATGCCTTTGTTTGAGTACGCATTCAATACCGAAGACTACGGTGGCAACTCTCAGTCATTTACCGTCAGTCGGCAGCTTGGGGCCACGCATCCGGATAGTGAGGGTAAGCTTGTCCCCAACCCAAACTCACATGCGGGCTTCGTTCTCAGTTACTCCCGCCGAGAGAGTACTAACTTCCTCGAATCTCCCCAGCCGCAGCGCCAGCTCTCCAATAATACAGGAAAGTCAGATTCCCTCCTAGGTAAATTTAGCTACCGACTAAGCCGACAGATGGAAGCCTCAGCGTTCCTGGGCATCAGTGGCTCACGCAATGGAGTTGCCAACCGGCAGGGATTACGCACGCAGTTTGGGCGCCTGGGATTCGGATTCGGGGGTAACCGCCCTGTAACGGCATTTCCTCAGGTAAATTTCTTGGACGGTACAAATTTCAATGCCAGCCAGGAAATTCTAGGCAACAATGTTGCCCAATCAGATGATAATCGTTTCTACGCGGTTCAACTCACGCGGATATTCTCGCCTCTGCTGCGGGGGAACTTCTCCATCGGAGGGGCAGAGACGCGCCAAGACACAAAAAATAAGAATGCCCTTGGTTTTCCCTTAACCACAGGGGCGGCGTTCAACCCCGCAACTCTGCCTGCGGACTACTCCATTGAGTACAATCCAACAACCGGGCTGAACTTCACTCAATCACAAGTACAGGCAGACTTTAGTTACGGCAACGAGAGAAGCAAACATAACTATAAGTTCGGTGTTCTCTCACAGACTCTGCGTGGAAACGAAGTCTATCAGTTTGTCCCTATGAGCAATGCAGCGCTCAACGCGGCGCTCAATATTAATTCCTACCTGGCCAATAGCCTCCGGTTCAATAGCGACAATTCCTCTCCCTCGACATTTATTCGTCGCACAGGGGGATCCAGTGCCTTCTATGTACAGGATACCTACGTGCCTATTGAGCGCGCCCGCTTGAGTGTGGGAGCTCGCGTCGAGAACTTTGAGCAAAACCAGAGAATCCGGGTGGTAGGCACGGGAACACGCCCCGATATCAGTAGTAAGCGTACAGAGAGCGCTGTCTCACCCCGTATTAATCTACTCTATCAGTTTCCTAACGGCATTCTGAGCAGTCTGACCAAGGGACAGTTGACCGTACTTCGTGCAGGTTATAACCAAATATTCACGGCACCAGGCATTGGCCAAGGTGCCATTGGAACCAATCAGACGGGAGCTACTCCCCTACCCGTTGCCGCTCAAACAAACAACCAGCTTGATTTGAGCATTGAACAGCAGCTCAAGGGCCAGAGCATGCGCCTCTCGTTCTACAACAAAGATATCAAGAATACCCACCAGTGGCAGCAGATGATCCAAGGACCACAGGCGGGGGCGTACATGATGGTCAATGCGGGTAACGCAAAGATAAGCGGTGTCGAAGCACTCTATGAGTTCAAACCCCGTTCGCTCGATCCTCGTCCGGGTAGCCTGGAACCAGTTACTCTTGGCCTGAGCGGATATCTCGCACTTACAAGCAGCAATGCCAAACGTTCTGCCACAGCGGCCACAGGTGCCGTCCCTCTGGACTGGGATCAAAAGCAGACCATGAATCTCGGAGTGGGTTATCAGTTGATGAATGGATCGCTCTTCTCCTTAGCCTACTACCAAGGGAGCGGGCTAGCATCATCGGTTTCAACCGTCGGTGGCAGCCGGAGCCCGATCAGCCAGTTGGACCTACGTATCCGAACGAAATCCAAGCTTATTGCGAATCTTCATGCTTTGGAGATTGGGGTTGAGAACCTAACGAACTCACGCAACCCACTTAACTTCCAGCAAGGAGCTCTTGCGGGCAACAGCCTAGGGGGCACGCGTTTCCAACAAGGCCGTCGCTTCGTGGTTGGCCTGTCAGGAAAGTTCTAATCCCGCAGTTTCTTGGGCCAAACCTAAGCTTTGGCCCAAGAATTGCCAACCTAATTATAGGTACTATTTGTATGTCTCCCTTTTTGGGGAGGCGACGAGGAGACAGTTTTTACTATGGGGCAGAATCCACTGTTCGAGTTTTTCAGACGTGAACCAGGTATTGCTATTGTTCTAGTAGTGATGTCCGTGATTGGTCTGATGGTGATCATTGAGCGAATCATCGCCTTTGGAAAGTTTGGCTCCACCAGTTCTAGCTTAATGACAGAGACACTTGATCTAGTCAAGGCTGGTCGCGACAACGAGGCCCTACGTGCAGTCAATGATCAGCCCGGCCCAGTTGCAGCCATTGCAAGAGTCATTCTCTCCAATGCCAAACGGCCAGTTCATGAAGTAGAACGGCTGGTTCAGGAGGCTGCCGAAGAGTACTTTCTGGCCCTTGAAAAATACCTTCCCGTGCTAGATACAATCACAACGCTCTCCCCTCTCTGGGGGCTCTTTGGGACAATTATCGGTATGATTCAGGTCTTTGTCCAGTATGCTTCAGCAAACGACGATAAAACAAAACAAGCAATTCTACCGAGTGTTGGAACAGCACTTTACGCCACAGCGGGTGGAATTCTTATTGCGATGGTCTCATTTATCGCCTACAATTACTTTGCCTCGCGGCGCCTCCGGATTATCGCGGAATCTGAACAGGCGGCGACGAAGCTGATCAATGCCCTGGAGGCACGCGGCACCTTCGCACGCTAAGTGAGGAGCTTTGTGCTTTCCTCAGGAGATCGTCATGCGTTTCGGTAGTCAGCGAAAAACCAAGGCAACAAAGATTGAGATCATTCCCATGATCGACACGATGTTTTTTCTCCTCGTGTTCTTTGTCTTGGCTTCTCTCAATATCATAGACCTCCGCGGCCTCAACCTCGATCTACCTCCAGCACTTCCCGGTGCGCCGCCTAAAAAGCAAGCCGAGGACGTAAAGCTGGAAGTGGAGATTGACAAGGATGGCAACAAGACACTCAATGGAGACAAGGGCCAGCAGCCCATAAAAATCCCCCTTGGGTCAAGTGCCAGCTCGGATATGATCAAGCTCGTGGATGCACAGCTTGGTAAAAAAGCAAGTGTTCAGGATCTGGAGAAAGTTGTTATTGTGATCTCTCCAAACCCCGATACTGCTCACGAGAATGTCATCCATGCTGTCGACGATGCACGGGGTGCACGAATTGAGAAGTTCTCCATTCGTTAAAGGGGTCAAAACGTATGCCGTATATCAAGCGACGAGAAATCAAGAAAACCAAGATTGAGATCATTCCCATGATTGATACGATGTTTTTCTTGTTGGTTTTCTTTATTCTGGCATCCCTTAATGTCATTGACATGAAAGGTGCCCAAGTAAAGCTGCCAACGTCTACAAACCAGGACATCCAAGCACAGGCAACGGTCACACTCACTCTCAGAGAAAGCGGTGAGATGCTCATCAATAAGACGGAAAAAGTCCCTAATCTGGATGCCCTTCCCGATTATTTGATGCAGCAGCTCCAGGGGCGGGTTGACTCTAACAACCAGCCTCTCAAACCAGAGAATGCGATTGTCGTTATCAACGCAGATCGCAAAACTCACTATTCGGTGGTTCGAAACTGCATTGACGCAGCACGCCGCGTCAAGTTCCGCAAGTTCTCCATCGCCACGGACCCGAAGTTCGGGGACAAGAGCTAAACAGTAACGGAGTACTTTAAAATGGCAAATCTTGACCATGGCGTAATCGCCCAGCTTATCAATATACCGGAGGATGACTCCGGCCGACGATTTCTCGCCTCACTTCTCGCCTCGTTGGGAGTCAATGTCGCCGCGATGGTTGGCATCAATGTGGCCAGTCAGCTACGCGCAGACAACGATCATCCCTCAGGCCCTGTCGTAGCCAATGCGCTACGTCTGGACTTTGACAAACCGGAGCTCATTCAACCGGAGGCCAAGCCCACTCCCGCCCCGACACCACGCCCCGAGCGCCGGGAAAAGCCTAAATCTCAGATCAAGCGCTCAAAGCCACTGCGGGAAAAACAGCCGCAAAAACCTAGACCTAAACCTGAGGTAGATCAGAAAAAGCCTGAGCCAGACCCGGAGAAGCCTCAGCCAACTCCTGCTCCGGAGCCAGACTCCCCCGTAAAGCCGGAACCGACACGTGAGCCGGAACCGATACGAAAGCCAACGGTCAAGACAACAGCAACAGAGCGACGTCCCTCGGAGCTTACGAATACCCCTACAACGGCAACAAATACCCCAACGACATCACAGGCAAACATCAGCAACAATGCCACTGCGCAGAACAATACAACCGCACGGAGCGTGGGAGCGACGAGTAACGCGGCGCGCACCAGTGAGGTAAATGCTTCCGTCAGTGGTGGTGTCGCGACGAATCGAGCGCAGCCAACACGGGCAGCGGGTTCTCTGGCAGGCAGTACCACCCGAAGTGTCGCAGCAAATAACGAGCGTGCGGAATCGGGTGCGATTCTCGTGGGGGGAAATAACAACGCGTCGTCTGCATCGGCCTACCGCCCCTCTGATATCTCCCGAAGCTCGGGGGTTTCAGGAACCAGCGGTGGTGCGGTGCGCGGAGGCAGCAGTGGCTTCTCGACGAGTGCTTCCGGCGCTGCATCGGTGGCAAATATCTCGGCCCCTTCCTATGTTGGGCGACGGGGTCCGGCAATCGGCAATACCTCATTGGTCTCTGACTCTAAAGCGGTGATGACATCGGCAATGTCAGATGAGGGCCGTGCAAACGCGGGGCTCGCAACCATTCAAGGCACAAAAGGAACCGTGGCGACTTCGGTGGCGGTCAGTGGTCGAGCAGGCGTCAGCGGTGAGTCCGCGGGGCGAGCAGGTGTCGGTGGTGGAGGCAAGATTGGCTCCGCATCGGTCGGTGGCGCTTCGGTATCGGGGGTAGGAGCAGGCACAAGCCGCGGCCCTGCAGCCGGACAGGGTCGCCTGACTGACAGTACCAGTCGGGGCAGTGTCGGTGGTGCCAGTGAAGGTGAGCGCGGTTCAGGTATCTCCGCGGGCAACGGGAATGCCGCCGGTGCTGCGGGTGGAACCGCTACCAAGACCGGTGGCGGCGGCGGTGGTCCACAAGGGCAGGCAGGCCGCGCAGGCGGTGGTGGCGGTGGCGGTGCATCGGCTCGGGCTTCCGGCGGAGGTGATGCCGGAGTCGAGGCAAAGAACGAAAACAAAGAAGAGAAGAAGCCAATCATCAAGAAAGATGGTGATGTGGTTGATAAAAAGCCCTCTGGGGTGGACACCAATCGCAACGAGGATGCGGAGCGCACTTCGGATCCCGACCCAGAGCTGACTTCGGACATGAAGAAGCGACAGTTCAACGCCAATCTACGGGTGCGGGTGACGGTGAATGTGGATGGCAGTCATAAAGAGGAGCTCATCCAGGGAAGCGGCGACAGTGAGATTGATCAGCTTATCCTCAGCACGATGCGACGCTGGAAATGGCGGCCCGCTTATAAAGATGGGGTGAAGTCAAACCAGACACTCACTTTCCGATATAAGATCAATATCAACTAAAAAAACTCCCCCGGCACTCACCGGGGGAGTTTTTTATGATGGCTGATGGCTACGCGGCTTTTTGCGCAGCTTGCTCCATTGTCGCCACAAAGTACGTCTCCAGAGGCGAGCCGATTCCAGAGCGAAGCTGAGTGTCCATGACGCGCTCATCCACCACCTTGCCCTCGTAGATCAAGATCACACGGTCACATAGCTGGGCAACTTCATCCAGCTCGTGAGAAGAAAAAAAGATAGTCGTGCCCTGCTGTCTTACTTCACCCAGCAGTGCACGCAGGTGCCGTCGCCCAATGGGATCCACGCCACTGGAAACCTCATCGAGCACCAAAAGCGCGGGCTTCCCCAGAAGCGCCTGTGCAATCCCAAGGCGCTGCTGCATTCCCTTGGAGAACGTCCGCAGCTGTTGCTTCTCTCGTCCTTCCAGCCCGACACGGCTCAGGAGCTCATAGGACTCTTGCTCAAGTGCCTTACCCCCAAGCCCTTGGAGCTTTCCATAGAGGCGCAGTGTCTCCAGTGGCGTCAGGAAGGGGTAGTAGAGCGCCACTTCCGGTAAGTACCCAATGTGTGCCTTGGCTTCAGAGGAACCCGCAGGTAGACCAAAGACCTTGATACTTCCCGCCTCGGGGAGAACAAAGCCCATGATTGCCTTAATTGTGGTTGACTTACCCGCCCCATTTGGTCCCAGAAATCCCACAACTTCGCCCGACTGAATGGATAATGAGAGGCCATGAACCACACGTCGCTCAGGCTTAAATATTCCCCTCTTGTAGCCCACAGAGAGTCCGCTCACTTCCAGTGCAGCAGCGGGTCGCACTCCCCCTTCTTCTATACGCAATACCGTCATATTCAAGTTTCTCCACTTCAGTTTTCGGTAGAGTCCCCCCGTATCTTTACGATATTGATTATCTACGTGGCACCCGTAGATCGCCTATGGCAGCAAGCATATTGGGGCCTGAGGGAGTCGTCAGAAAATATTCAATTGCAATCATAAGCTCTCCATTAGATTCATATTTACTAATCTCGATAAATAAGTCATTAAAAAGTGTTATATATCCAGGCAACTCTATAACAAGCAAACCAGATAAGGCATCCAAAAGATTAACAATCTGAAACAGAATAATAGTAGATTTAAGTTCTCCAGGAAGAGAATCATACGGAATCTTATTATCCTTCTCAGAAATGCGATTACCAAGTCTAACTATTTCAAGAAAACAATTCCGCTGTAACGATTTTATAGACGAATCAATATCTTCTTTCGATCTATTTAAAAATAAATCTTTCAGGTTACCGGGTATGCAATCATATATATACTTATTCACATCAAATAAATTATGTGGTAAAGGCTTACGTCTCTCAGAAAGAAATAATTCTCCTTTCTCATCACGTTTTACATCTGTATCAAATAAAACACCTAATGCTCGCATGACAGCATAGGACGATGCATATTTTTCTCCAAAAATACAAAAATCATAATCTTTAAACACAGATTTTAGATTTTCCTTACTCACGTTTTCTATCCTTTGTTTAATATCAGAAAATTTCTCATATTTCATTTTGTTTTCAATATATTTATTATTAGCAAAAAAACCTTCTTCGTTTTCACTAATAGTAAAATAGCTGTTAACAAGTTTACCTCCAGGGTAGAATTCCAGCCTCGGTAATTTTTTTTCAGTAACAAAAAAACAAGGTATTTTTTTTCTAAAAGCATCGAAAAAACTAAATATAAATGTAGTTGGCATTCCTACAGGGAAATCTAAGCAAAAAGAAGTGCATATTTTAAATAAAATTCTTTTATCTTCCGAACTTAACTCTGAAATCTGAAATTTAGATTTTCCACCCATTGGTATTTGTGGCGAGAATTTAAGAACAATTTTTTTTATATCTGGATCGGCATCAGATCTACCCAAACGAACCCCTGTACCAACTCTATTTAACATCAATTGTATGTTCTGAACAAATTTTTCACCAATTTCAAAAGATATAAAAGGTATGACACCTAAATCATAAATTCTATTTTTGGCTACATATACATTCGAATATTTATAAATATTAAAACCTCCATATTTTTCGATTTTACTAGCAAATAAATCAACATTAAAATCATTAAAAGAATATATATCAGTATATACATCTTTCAATCTATGCATGATCATACTGACTCTGT
>JANNDD010000763.1:0-3560 GCA_031387365.1 Armatimonas sp.
GACTCGGGCCGGGCCTCTAAGACGGGCCTGTTTCTGATCGACGGCATTGCAGAGTTCGACCTGCGCGGCGAAGTGCAGTACATGACCCTTCCCGAGGGCGGCGGGCGTGTTGCTATAACATTCCCATTGCCAGGCGACTGAAAAAACGGGGATAGGTAAAGATGGGATCAGAGCCGAGGTGCTTGCCTCCGCTCAAGCTGGATGAGCGGCTGGGGCTTGTTCTTGGCGGTGCCGCAGCCTTTGCATCCCGGACAGTTGCCGCCAGTGCCGGATTTTAGGCGCACAAAGGCTCGGCGCAGAAGATAGAGGGTGGCACAAGCGACGAGCAAATAGACCAGAAAGTCCTGCATCTCTAGTAACCCAAAGCCTTTCCGATAAGCTGAACAATAAACGTGATAAACCAGGCTAGAAACGTCATGTACGCGAGCTGAAAGAGTGGCCACTTCCAGGAGTTGGTCTCGCGCTTCACCACCGCCAGCGTGCTGATACACTGCATCGCCAGCACGTAGAACACCATCAGGCAGATTGCGACGAGCGGCGTGTAGGCAGGTGAGCCATCCGGGCGCTTCTCCTCGCTCAGCCGATCCTTCAGGGCCTTTGCCTGCTCCTCTTCATCGTCGCTCTCGGCCTGGTAGAGGATCGCCATCGTTGAGACAAAGACCTCGCGGGCCGCAAACGATGCCACCACACCCACTCCCATTTTCCAGTCAAAGCCCAGTGGTGCGATGATGGGCTCGATGACATGACCGAGCTTACCCGCATAGGAGTTTTCCAGTGCGACGGATTTTGGGATCTCCGGCGCAGCCTTGGGGTAGCTTGCCAGAAACCAGAGGAGCGTGGAGAGCGCTAAAATCACGGTTCCAGCGCGCTGCACAAACTGTAAGGCCGTCTCTCCCAGGCGAAACCCCAGAGTGCGCCAGATGGGCTTGCGGTAGGGTGGCAGCTCCAGCAAGAAAGCGGGGGCCTCACCCCGCAGTAGTGTCTTATGGAAAAGTGCCGCCATAAGAAACGTCGCGAGTGTCCCGAGTGCGTACATCGAAAATAGTGTCGCGCCTTGGAGCGTCAGCAGTGCGAACGAGCGCGTGCCAATGTGAAAGCCGATGAGTGTGGTCTTCGGGATAAACGCTGCGATGAGCAAAGAATAAACGGGTAGTCGTGCAGAGCAGCTCATCAAGGGGGCGACCAGAATGGTGAGAAGGCGGGCTTTGTGTGACTCAATCGTGCGGGTGGCGAGAATGCCGGGAATGGCGCAGGCGTAGCTGGAGAGCAGTGGAATAAACGACTTGCCGTGCAGCCCAACGCGGCTCATCAGGCGGTCCATCAGAAATGCGGCACGGGCGAGATAGCCGGTGTCTTCCAGGATCATGATGAACAAAAACAGCAAGAGAATCTGCGGCAGAAAGGTGATTGTGGTCCCAACGCCGCTGAGTATTCCCTCGGTGAGCAGATCACGTAAGGATCCTTCAGGCATCACGGCTTGAATGCCGTGTGAGAGTGCCACAATCGCGGATTCAAGCCAGCCCTTGGGAATCTCCGCCCAGGTGAACATGGCTTGAAAGAGAACCGCAAGGATCCCCAGAAAGATCGCGTAGCCCCAGAACTTATGCAGAAAGAGGCGATCCAGACGCTCCGTGATGGTGGTGGTGGGGCTCTCGGCGCGACGGACGGCCCTCTGCACAATCCGGTTGATCTCTCCGTAGCGTGCTTCGGCAACAGCCGTGGCGGTGTCGTGGCCTTCACGGGTTAAACGCTCGTGGTCGCCGTGCAGGTGAGAGAGGATCTCCGGGCTCCAGCGGGTGGTCTTTGGAGTCGACGGAGCCCCGAGCAGGAGCACGGCTTCGGAGAACGCGGTCTCTGGGGCAAGGTCATGCTCCGTGGTGAGGAGCTCGGCAAGCTCCTTCGCTTCCTCCTCAACACTCTCAGGGAGGAGCCAGCGGCGAACCGGAGGCACAGGCAGTGGCTTTGCAAGCATTGCACGTAGCTCACTGAGTCCCGCGCGGCTCGCGGCATGTATAGGAACCACGGGGAAGCCTAGCTCCTGGGACAGCGCGTCCGCGTCCACCTCCACCCCACGCCGCGCTGCCGTATCGCCCATGGTAAGAGCCACGACCAAGGGGAGCCCCAAATCTGCAAGCTGGCTGGCGAGGTAGAGATTACGTTCCAAATTGGACGCATCCACCACACTGATAATCACCTCCGGCCGTGCTGTGTCGGTACGATAGCCCAGAAGAATGTCGCGGGTAATCTGCTCATCGGGCGACTGAGGGGTCAGCGAGTAGAGGCCGGGCAGGTCTATCAGAGTGGCGGTAACCCCATCGGGGAGCGTCAGAAATCCCTCTTTGCGTTCCACCGTGATTCCCGGATAGTTCCCCACTTTCTGGCGCAACCCTGTGAGGGCGTTGAAGAGGGTGGTCTTTCCGCTATTGGGATTACCGACGAGCGCGACAATCTTGTTCACGAGCCGGTGACGGGGGGGGGGGCCGCCTCGACGCGGATGCCTTCGGCTTCTTCACGACGCAGAGAAAGCCGATACGAGCGGAGCTCGATCTCGATGGGGCCACCGAAAGCGGCCTTTCGTGCGACTTTCACTTCTGCACCGCTGGTGAAGCCAAGCTCCATCAGGCGGCAGCGATTCGCGCCGCTGACACTCAGGACGCGGCCACTGCGCCCTTGCTGCAGGCAGCAGAGACTGCACACTTCTTCGGTTGCCGGACAGGCTGTTTCTATAATTTTCTCTTCTTGCATGCGCCAAACGCCTCGGAGACCAGTACAATGTATCAGATAGTTGCGGGAGGAGCAATACCTCCGACTGAAAAAGTCGCCGATATTTTTTGTCGGGGAAATGCGGCTTTTTTTAAGGTTAAGTGCAACCTGTGTGCCACTCACGTGTCCGAGGAAATGAACCACCTCGGGTAGGGAGGGGAGATGGATACGATTCAGGTGTTAAGAAGCACGAAAGCACAGACACTGGCTCCTGCCGTTACGGCGGGAGTGGGCGGGACACTACTACGGGCACCCGATCCGGATGCGGCCTTGGTTCGTCGGGTCGTTGCCGGTGAGCTGGTAGCATTCGAGCAGCTCTTCCGTAAGTACCAGACCCCGATCTTCAACATGATCACACGGATGGTACGCGGTGAGGAGGCCTACGATATTACGCAGGAAGTCTTTCTGCGGGCCTTCAAGTCCATTAAGAGCTTCCGGGGGGACGCCAAGTTCTCCACCTGGCTCTACACGATTGCTCGGCACACGTGTCTGAACCATCTGCGTCATAAAAATGTCCTGTCTGAAGGCTCTCTGGAAGAAGCACAAGATGATCACCCAGGTAACGAGCCGGTGGATGAGACGATGAACGTTGCTCGCATTACTGAGGTACGTGAGCTACAGCGCGTGGTGGATGAGGTCTTAGCAACACTGCCCGCGGAACCGAGAATGCTTTTAATACTGAGAGATTTTGAACAGCTTAGCTACGATGAAATTTCCCAAGTGACGCAACTTTCAATTGTGAATGTGAAGTCTAAGATTCACCGGGCACGGCAAGTTTTCAAAAAACGCTTTCAGCC
>JANNDD010000095.1:0-1625 GCA_031387365.1 Armatimonas sp.
GTATCATCGTCATCAAAGAGCGAGAACCCACTTTTCACCGAAACCGTCGGAGGTTGCACAACAGGCACGGCGGAAACCGCCATCTCAGGCGCTTCGTCTTCACTCTCTTCTGGCTCCAGCTCTGTCTCAAAATCGTCTTCGTCATCGGGTGTGATGTCATCGGCAAAGTAGCCCGCGCTCAGGCTCGGCACTTCCTCGCTCCGCTCCAGCGCGGCTTCCAGGACGGGGTCTGGGGCCTCGTCTTCCGGTTCCAGCGCAGACTCGGTGACAGGCGCGACAACGGGAGCAGCAACCGGCTGGGCAAAGACAATCGGGGCGGTGGTGAAGGGCTGGTCGGGAGCCTCACCAATCGTCATGAGCTTGAGAAACGTCAGCTCCGTGAGCAGGCGATGCTGGTTGTTCCAGCGGGTCTCGCCCTGCGCTTCATTGAGAAGATCAATCGCCTTGAGAAGCTGCTGGGGCGTGAAGTGGCGCACCTGGCCTTGCAGACGCGCGACATCCTCAGGAGCCAGCTCGGAAGCAGCGGCAGGGCCACCGACGGCGACAAGCAAGAGATCGCGGAAGTGAGACGCTAGGGCCTTGAGAAGGGTTCGTGCCTCTTTGCCAGAGTCTAAAATCTCCCCCGCCAGCGCCAAAACACCGGGGGCATCGCGGCGGGCCACACAGTCCGTGACGCGGGCAAGCTGCTCGGTGTCCAGCGTGCCCAAGATGCTCTCCACTGAGGCCGCCGTGATCTGCTTGGGCGAGAAGGCGAGAACTTGCTCTAAAAGTGACAGAGAGTCCCGGTAGCTGCCCTCCGCTCCTCGCGCCACTAAGTTAATCGCCTCGGGCGAGTAGGCTACACCCTCGGTGTCGAGGACGAACTTCAGGCGCTTGGAAATATCCAGGAGTGAGCCACGCTTAAAGTCAAACTGCTGGCAGCGGCTGCGAATGGTGATGGGAATAGACTGCGGCTCGGTGGTGGCGAGAATAAAAACCACACCGGGCGGCGGCTCCTCCAGAGTTTTCAGAAACGCATCTTTGGCATCGCTGGAGAGCTGGTGGGCCTCGTCAATGATAAAGACCTTGTAGCGGAACTCCATCGGGCCGTAGCTGACTTGCTTGCGCACCTCTTCGATATCAGCGACCCCACGGTGGCTGGCGGCGTCGAGCTCAATGACATCAATGCAGCTCCCTGCCGTGATCTCTTTGCAGGCATCACAGGCGTTACAGGGTTCCGGAACCGGGCCGTTTCCCGAGATGCAGTTCAGCGCTTTTGCCAAGAGCCGCGCAATCGTCGTCTTAGCCGTTCCCCGCGTCCCCGTGAAAAGATAGCCGTGTGCCAGCCGCTCCGCAAGGATGGCGTTTTGAAGTGTGCGCACCACAGACTCCTGCCCGACGACGTCGGCGAATGTCTGGGGACGGTACTTTCGGTAGAGCGATTGATAGGCCATGAAGCGGGTCTATTGTACCACCAGAAGCCCTAAGAAAAACACCTTTTTGCAAGACCAGGTAGCCTCGCGCTCTTTCGGAATTCATGATAGATTCGTTGCAGATGCAAGTACAAGAAGCCGCAGCACGACGGGTCGCCTGGGAAGGCAAGCACTGTGAACACCACAAGCTCGTCGCGGAGTACGACAAAGCCC
>JANNDD010000122.1:0-1299 GCA_031387365.1 Armatimonas sp.
GTGAGGGCTTAGAGCTTCGGCTCAGTCGCTACCGCCGTGTCCGCGCGGACGCCGCCATCGCCTTCGAGAATCATCGGAACGGGGTAACCGCCGCCACCGCCACCGTAGATTCCCCAGCGATTGAACTGCTCAACGGTGCCATCTGCGTAGCGGATCGTCACGTTCCCCTGGTTGTCCCAGGTGATGGTCGCGGGCAACCCGGCTTCGGTGCCCTTGACGGTTCCACGGCCACTGCCATCGGGGTTGTTGGTGAAGATCGCCTCGTAGCCATCCGACGTGCTCATGCGGGTGCCGCCCGAGCCGTCGTTGCGCCACGAACCCGCGGACTCATTCCAGACCTTGCCATCTTCGGATTCGCTACGGCTAAACCACGACGACCCCCCGGTTCCCCAGTTGCTCGCGCCCTTGTCTTTCCAGCCATCGGCATAGACATTCTCGTACTTGGAGCTGCCCGACGACCACCCCGCGTTGGTGATATTTTCCGACGAGCCGTGTGCGCCCTTCAGAAAACCTGCTGTAAACTTATGGCTCGATTTCCAGACCTGTGGAAATGTCTCCCAGCTCGTCGGCCACGTGCTAACAATCTCCCCGGCGGGCTTGGTCTTCGCCTCGTCCTCGTAGAGATCGTAGCGGCTCTCACCCTCTTTGTAGCTGGTCTGTGTCCAGAGCCCGAGGTAGTAGTCAAAGTAAAATGTCGGCTGCGGCTCCCAGTAGTACGGGGGCATGGACTCACCCACAGCAATATCAGGCTTTGTGTCTTCTCCACGGCTGATGCGCTTGGCCCGTGAGACAGGGCCATCGCTTGCCATGTTCTTGAGAAACGCTCCGAGCTGAGGGACATTGCCACCCGTGTAGCTAATATCAGCACTGGGCGACGGCGGAGCAGCGCCCCCGGCCATCCCTGCCGTCGCATTGCCACGCACGGCTCCCATGCCATCCACAGCTCCAAACATCGCGCCGCCCGAGAAGAGCTTGCGCACCACACTGCCCACACGCTCCTGGGTCGCCCGCGTCACCGATCCGGTTGGAGTAGATGCACCTCCCCCACAACCCGCCAGCCAGAGCAGCCCCGTGCCGCCCATCAGAGAAAACATTCCACGTCGATTTAGTTTCATTACACAATCCTCCCGCGTTCTTAGAGTTATTTTATCTTATTTCCCTTCAAAATATCAGAGCAATGCAAGCCTTTTTTTTCACGAATCGCTGTGCCGCCGATTGAAATCGGCATCTAGGAGCCTCGTTCCTCGGCTAAGAAGTCGCTCCGCGACTGAGAACTTAGGAACTTGGTAGTCGCGGAGC
>JANNDD010000134.1:0-6832 GCA_031387365.1 Armatimonas sp.
CGGGGCGGGCGGCCTGGTTCGGGGCTGGCCGGATCGAAGGGGGTATCGAGGTCACGCGCGGTGGCGTTTACTCGGCCTTGGCTATCAATCTCGGTAATGCGCACCCGGATCGTGTCACCGATCTTGAGATTCTCCTCAGGACGGCTCGGGGGTGGGTCGGAGAGCTGGCTGACGTGAACCAGTGCATCTTTCCCCCCGGGTAGCGCGACAAACGCTCCGAACTGGAGGAAGCGCACCACTTCGCCATCGTAGATCTCGCCCGGTGTGAGAGTCTTGGTCATGCCCTCAATGATGGCACGGGCCGCGTCTCCCGACGTGCCGTCAACGGCGGTGATGTGCACCAGACCGCTCTGCTCAATATCAATCTTCGCACCGGTATCCGCAGTGATCTTCTTGATGGTCTTACCACCCGGGCCAATGATCATTCCGATCTGCTCGGGATCAATCTGCACGGTGATAATACGCGGAGCGTACTGGCTTGCCGTCTTGCGGTACTCGGGGATCGCCTCAACAATCTTATCCAGAATGTAGAGTCGGGCCACGCGAGCCTGCTCAAACGCGTCTACAAAGACGTGGCGTGGAATGCCTTGGATCTTGGTGTCGAGCTGGAGTGCAGTGATGCCCTCCGCCGTTCCGGCCACCTTGAAGTCCATGTCACCGGAGAAGTCCTCCATGCCCTGAATATCCGTGAGCACCGCAAACTTGTCGCCTTCGTTGATCAGGCCCATCGCGATTCCCGCAACAGGAGCCTTGATCGGAACACCCGCATCCATGAGCGCGAGTGTCGAGCCACAAGTAGACGCCATAGATGTCGAGCCGTTGGACTCCATCACGTCCGAGGTGAGCAGTGTGGTGTAGGGCCAGTCCTTGCCTTCGGGAAGCACCGGGATCAGCGCACGCTCTGCAAGCGCGCCATGGCCGATCTCACGCCGACCCGCACCACGCAAAGGACGCGCCTCCCCGACGGAGTAGGGCGGGAAGTTGTAGAAGTGCATGTACTTCTTCTCGCCATCTTCCTCAAGCGTATCCACCATCTGGGCGTCGCCTGGCGAGCCGAGGGTGAGCGCCGTGAGAACTTGGGTCTGGCCACGGGTAAAGAGCCCGGTGCCGTGCACGCGCGGCAGGAGCCCCACTTCGCAGGTGATCTCGCGGATATCTTTGGTACCACGGCCATCAGGGCGCTTGCCCTCGGTGACGATCAGGTCGCGGAGCTGCTCCTTGACAACTTTATCGGCGAGCTCTTTCAGATCGGCGATGTTATCTGGGTACTCAGGCTTTAGTGCGTCTACCACACCATTGATCAAGATCGTCAGTCCGGCCTCGCGACTGGCTTTGTCGGGATCTTGCAGGCCGGCGCGCAGCTCCGCGGAGAAGCGCTCGCGGATGACTGCAAGAATCTCTTTATTGTACTCGTGGAGCTTGATCTCGCGCTTGGGCTTGCCCACCATCTCCCGCAACTTCTCGATGGCGGCGCACTGGGTCTTGATGACTTCGTGTGCGACATCGAAGGCTTCAAGCATCTTGGCCTCGGTCACCATGTTGGCACCGGCCTCAATCATTAAAATCGCCTTGGCAGTTCCGGCCACCACCAGATCAAGGTCGCTGGCCGCAATGGCATCCTGGCTGGGGTTGATCAAAAACTCGCCCGCTTCGTTCATTCCGACGCGCACACAGCCGATCGGTCCAGCCCACGGAATATCCGAAATATGCAACGCCGCCGATGCACCGAGAACGGCGTAGACATCGGGGAGGTTCTCCATCTCAACGGAGAGGGGCATCACGATTACCTGAGTCTCGTTGCGCATGTTCTTGTCGAACAACGGGCGCAGCGGTCGGTCAATCAGGCGGCAGGTGAGAATCGCTTTCTCGGAAGGGCGGCCACCGCGCTTGACAAAGCCACCGGGGATTTTTCCCACTGCGTACTTTCGCTCCTCAAAGTCGCAGGTGAGGGGAAAGAAGTCGAGGCCACTCTTGGGCTCACCACTCATCGTGGCATTACAGAGGACGTAGGTATCGCCTACTTTGACGACGACGGAGCCGTTGGCCTGCTTGGCTAACTTCCCCGTTTCAATGGAGACCACACGACCTTCAGGAAGCGTGAACTCTACAGACTGCACGGACATAAATTTATTACTCTTTTCTTACAACGCAATAACGCTAGATGTGCCCACGGAGGGGCGGTAGGTGCCCAAAAAGGGCAGAAATGCACAAAGGGTGCGCCGCTCACTTGTCGCGGTGCACCCTTTGTACTCGGGTCGCGAACGCGCCCCTTAAAGCTTTGTGCGGATTGCGAGCCGCTGGCACAGGATGCGGTAGCGCTCGTTATCCGTGTTGGCTAGATAGACCAGCATACGCTTGCGGCGGCCAATCAGCAGAAACATCCCACGGCGGGAGTGGTGATCTTTTTTATTGATCTTCAGGTGCTCAGTGAGCTGGCTGATACGCGCGGACATCAGCGCAATCTGAACATCCGGAGAGCCTGTGTCGCTCTCATGAGTCTTGTACTCGGCGATCACATTCGCCGTTTTTTCTAAGGGAAGGGGCATGGGGGTTACTAACTCCTCTAAAGGGTTTTTTAATTTATGAGCCTGCGCTTCCGCCCCCCGGCGGTGAGCCGCACGCCTGTTTCATACTGCGATAAACAGCCGAACCCGATCACTGTACCACGGAAGGGTCTGCTTAGCAAGAACGCTCAGAGATCTTCCTCGATCTGTCCTCGGAACACGCCACCGACGATCACAAGAATCCCTACAAACGCCACCACAACGGCAGGCAGGCGCTCCTGAGCAATGAGCAAGAGGATACCTATACCTACCACCAAGATGCCTAAGGTAACCAGAATACGCGATGATGGGAGCGACTGGAGCAGATCCACCAGGAACGAGACCTGCTCTATCTCTGGGTGGTAGAGTGCTTCGCGATCCTGTTCAAGCTGCTCGATCTCCGGATGATCCGGAAAACGCAGGCGTAGAATATGAATCACCTGGCCCGCCGCGGCCGTATCGTTGGCGTCCAAGAGGGTACGAATTCGTTGTACCAGAACAGTAGAATCTTGTAGTGAGACGGGATGTGGGTCTACCATAGTGCTTTGACGATCACTTTACCAATTTGTTGCTCGGGTTGCACGGGTAGGACGCGGCACCGCAGGGCTTACTCCTGGCATTCGTCCCAGAGTTGCGCCATGGCGAGAAGGGGATTGTGCCCAAGGTAGTCATGGGAGGGACGATTGAACGGGGTTTGGGGTTTACGTGCCACTGTCCGTGGGTCGCCACCCTCACTGTCATAGAACTCCCAGATTGTCCCTGTGATTGCAAACCACCGGGCGGAGTTATCGAGTGCGGCCCCAAGCAGCGAACGTGCGGCTTCAGGATGGCCCAGGCGAAGGCAGCCACTAGCCGCCCAGAGGGTTATAGAATTCCACGCGGGGCCATGCCACATGCGATTCTCTCTTGTGGGTTCCTGAAGTGCTACGGTGCGGATCGGGTGTGGGGCAAAGAAGCGCGCCGAATCACAGAGTGCTGCCAGGACGCTCCAGCCCTGAGCATCCGTTGCCGCACCGAAAACCAGCGGCCACATTCCCTCAAAGGCAAGCGGCCGTCCGGGCCAGTCATCATGAAACCAGCCTGTCTCGATGTCGAAAAGCCGTGTCTGAATGAAGCTCTGGAGCTGCTGAGCTTTCTCCTGAAACTGCGTGTCGCCCGTCCAGCGCCCCGCCGCTTCGTAGCACGCAAAGAGGTGCGAGCATGCATCCACACACGACCGGCGTTCACGGGGCGCCTCATCGTAGCGGATACCTTCGTCCACAGCACTCTCCCACTTGCGCTCCGTGACATCCGAGTAAAAAAAGCCAATGCCATCGTCGGCGCAGCGGTTGCGCTCGAACCAGCCTAGCTGCGCGAGAAGCTTGGGGGCCAGCTCCGCCTGAAGCCCCGAGTCGCCCAGCATGTCCACGGCTGCGGGCCAGACGGGCGGATGCGTCCAGGTTTCCCCCCACCAGGGCTTGCCGTTTTTGAAGTAGATCGCCCCCGGCACAAAGCCATCGTCGGCCTGCGCTGCGAGCAAGTTACGGAGCTGGTTGGCGGCGTGCTCGGGATTCAGGGTGAGCTGATCCATCGCCTGGTGGACGATATCCCAGTGCCCAAACGCGGGTGCGTAGCAGTAACCCGGCCCGATCTCCTCCCACGGATGGGGCCAGTGATGCCCCGCCGGATGGACACTACGTCGGTGCAGCGCCGTGACATACTCCAGCATCAGACGCCACTCGGGTTTACCGATCACCGGGGAGCTTCCTCGCGTAGCAGATAGCAGCGCCCGGAGTTCACGGGTTTGCCTTCCTCTAAAAGCGTGAGAAGATTTCGGCGTAGCGTAGTGTCGCGCGGTGCCGTGGCGAGGTCAACCTCGCGGTAACCAAAGATAAAATAGCACGCACTTCCCGGACTATTGCCGCCGGGGAGCAAGTGAAAGAGCTGCTGGAACTGATCTAGGCTCCCTCCCACGCCCGCCGCTTCCGGTAGCCAGTCGCCGAGCATCCAGGAGGAGCACACAATGGCTTTGGCAGGGGGCAGCTCGGGGAAGTGGGTATCGAAGAACGGAAACGCCGCCGCGAGGGACTTCCGGCACTCCGCGATATCCAACGGCGCCTCGGCGGGGATGTGCATCCCCAGCACGGTGTCGCCTTTTTCCAGCCCCGGGACGTCGTCCCACGAGGTTGTCTCGATGGCAAACTGAAGACGCCCTAATCGGCAGAGCTTCCCCGAGGCGTGTAGCCGGAACCAGCCCAAGTGCATCGGTGCGATCCCGGTATTGCCGAGGGTGCGCTCGCAGTGTCGCGTCCAGATACCGACATCAAGCTGAGTGTCGGTGGTGATCGGGTGGGGAATGCCTCGCTGGGTGTGCTCATGACGCTCTAAGTGCGCCGCTTCCTCGACCGCACGCAGGGTCCAAGCTTCGTCCCAGGTTTCGGGTAGCTCAGGGCGCTCTGCCTGACCTGAAAACCAAGCAGTGAGTGCTGTCAGGGCTTCGTCGTTGCTCATGGTTGCTTATTGTCGCGCATTTGAGGCTCCCAGCCGAGCATTGCTTTTGCCTTACTCATCTTCATGCGTTTGTGTTGCCAGTCGCCAGAGATCATGAAGGATTGGAAGCCACCAAATGAGTTTTCAAGAGCCGCTAAAATGGCCCGCGCCACATCGCTCGCCTCCGTATGAATATCTTGCCGCCCGTCGGCTGCCAGCGCTTGCCAGCTTTCCGCCGTCACGGGCAGGCACAAGCGCAGGGCATTGACGGAGATTCCCCACTGCCGCCACGCCGCGTGCGCCACTTCCTCGCCGAGACGCTTGGTGAGCCCGTAGTGGTGGTGCGCATCGGGCTGTGTGTCCTCGTCCCAGAAGAAGCGCTGCCCAAGCTGCTCGTAGACCGACATGGAGCTGGTGAGGGCGGCATGCGTTATCCCCGCCACGTGAGCTGCCTGGAGCGCGAGATAGAGCCCTGTGACATTCACGTCGAACTGTGCCGTCGGGTTTGTGTTGCCATCGTGGTTCCCCATGGCCATGTAGAGCAGCTTCGCACAGCCCTGCGCCGCCGCTTTGAGCGCCTCAAAGTCGCGCACATCGCCCTGAATCCATTCCACGTGCTCCCCTTCCTTCGAAGAGGGAAGGGGTTGGGGGATGGGTTCGGGCTGCTTGAGGTCGAGGACGCGCAATTCGTACTGCGCGGCGAGGAACGGTAGGATCAGGCTACCGACATGGCCGGAACCGCCGATCACTAGAAGTCTTGTCCTCATGCTGTGCGCCAGCTCACTAGGGGCTGCCAGCCGAGAAGCTCTTTGGCGACGCGGCAGTCAATCAGTCCTCGGTAGGGATTTCCCGCGAGCCAGTCGGCTTTGGGAGTGCGCCAAGGCACATCCGCGAGCCGACGAGCGATGATCTCGTCCGTTGGGTGGACGGAAGTGGTGTCATCGGCGGCGAGCAAGAACGCATGAAATCCACGGATCTCTGGGGTTGTGAGCGCAAGACGGGTCGCCTCGGCCACATCGGTCACGTCGACGTAGCTGATCAAATCGGTAAGGTAGCCATCGCCGCTATCCTCGCTCCACTTGGGGTAGTGCTCCGCACTGCTCACAAAAACCGGGCGTGGGCAGAGAATCGTCATCTGGTGACGCTGTGCGAAGTAGTGGCAGGTCTCCTCGTTTAGGTGCTTGGAAAGCTGGTAGATATTGAACGAGCCGTGGGGGTAGTCGTCGCCGCCGGGAAGACAGATGACATCGCGCTCCATCGCAAAAGATCCGAAGGCATTGACACTGGAATAGGCAACAACACGCTTCACACTGTGGGTCACACAGGCGAGCAAGACATTGGTGGTGCCCTGTACATTGACGGACATCACTTCGTAGTCCTTGCCCGGCATAGCCCATGGAATTGCTCCCAGATGCGCCACCGCGTCCATACCCTCAACCGCGGCAGTCACTGCCTCGATATCGCGCAGATCACCCTGCTCTTTGTCAAAAGGCCGGACGGTGTGTCCGTGCTCCTCCAGCAGCGCGCACACCACGCGCCCAATTCGCCCTGCACTACCCGTAACCAGAATTTTCATCGCCGCTATTGTACCTAATCCCAGACGGGGGCTTCCAGGGATTTTTGGTAGAGCGAGGCCCAGTCTTTGGAGCCGTCGTCGTCCCAGACGGTGAGAGTGACGCCAGGTTCATAGAGAGGCAAGTTCCCGCGCATAAAGTCCTCCCAGACACCTCGTCCACGCAGGGAGGCGCTGGCCTGCTCGAACTGGAGATGGGAGAAGGCGGGCCCGGCGTAGTCTGGTGTCTTGGGTTTCTCCATGTACG
>JANNDD010000204.1:0-2448 GCA_031387365.1 Armatimonas sp.
TCTCCAGGGTTGCTTGCACCATTGCCTCAACACTGGGATGTGAGAAAAGAGCATCACTGGTACGACGGATCGCCTCGATCTGTCTCTCACGATGTTCTAGCTGCCCCTGCATCTCCTCCGGCGATAATTTACCCGTCTCCACGTTTTCCATCTAGCTCCTCCATGTTAGCCCATAGAGACAGTTGTGTCAATCACGCAGGAAAACCTGGTAGTGCTACCGAATCTGCTTGCCGGAGGATAGTGAAAGACGTGAGTGATTCCATAACGCGACGGGGCCTGCTTGCCAGTGCCACGACAGGGTTCTTTATGACAGTGGTGCCCGAATGGGCGGAGGCGCGGGAGCAGACCGTGGCCTCAACCCGGCGAACAATCGGCCCCAACGACAAGATCAGGATGGGCTTGATTGGCGCAGGCGGTAGTAAAGGCGGCTTTCGTCAAGGCCTGGGCGACATGCGAGGGATTTCTGGCCAGCCCGGCGTTGAGGTCGTGGCGGTCTGTGATGTGGACCTGACCCATCTAGAGGAAGCGTCTAATGTCTTTGGGGGCAAGGACAAAGGCGTCGCGAAGTACGTTGACTTCCGTTATTTACTGGATCGGCAGGATATTGATGCCGTGGTGATCGGGACACCGGATCACTGGCACGCCATTGTCGCCAGCATGGCCATGAAAGCGGGTAAGGATGTCTACTGCGAAAAGCCGATGACCCTGCGCCTCGGCGAGGGAAAGGAGCTGGTTAAGATCGCACGCAAGATGGACACGGTCTTTCAGACGGGAAGCCAGCAGCGCTCCGATGATAAGTTTCGGCTCGCCTGTGAGCTGGTGCAAAATGGCCGTCTCGGCAAGCTTAAGCGCGTCGTGGCACACCTACCCGCAGGCCGCGAGCAAGGTCCCTTTGAGGTGCGCGATGTGCCGGAGGATCTTCTCTACGACATGTGGCAAGGCCCCGCCCCCGAGCGCCCCTATGTCAAGGACCGCATCCATGGAAACTTCCGCTACTGGTTTGAGTACAGCGGCGGCATGATGACCGACTGGGGTGCCCACCACTTGGATATCTCGCAGTGGGGCCTAGGCCGCGATGGCGATGGCCCGGTTAAGGTCAGCGCCAAGGCGAGGGTTCCCAAAGAGGATCCGACCAACTGTTCCTACACCACTGCCGTTGACTTTGAGGTGACCTACACCTACGCCGACGGCGTGGAGCTTGTCGCCAGTAGCCAAGGGGAGAATGGGGTGCATTTCTACGGCGAGAACGGGAGCTGGATCTTCGTCAGCCGTGGCAAGATCGGGGCCAGCGATCCCAAGCTACTCACCGACCCGCTGCCCGCCAATGCCAAGAAGCTCTATGTCTCCAAGAGCCACCACGGCAACTTTGTGGACTGTATCCGCACCCGCAAGCGCCCCATCTGTGATGTGGAGATTGGGCACAGGAGTGTGAGTGTGTGCCATCTAGGCAATGTCTGTATTCGTCTCGGCGGCGGTGAGCTTCTCTGGAATCCCAAGAAAGAGGAGTTTGTCGGCGGCGAGAAAAAGAATGAGGCCAACGCCCTGCGCACTTACCGCTACCGAGGCGGCTGGACACTATAACCTATGCCAACCCTTCTCGAAGAGAGGCCGATGGTAGCAACGGAAGGGGTGACTTCACCCTTTCCTGAGCTTCTGGAGTCGCCGTCGTTTCCCTTTCGTTTCTGCTTCAATACCAGCACGGTTCGCAAGCATAAGCTCCCTCTGCCTGACTTGTGCCGCCTCGCCGCCGCAGCGGGCTACGATGCCATCGAGCCGTGGATGGACGAGCTGGAGCGCTTTGTCGCCGAGGGTGGAAGTCTCTCAGATTTGCGCAGTGAGCTACTGGATATCGGTCTGACGGTGGAGTCCGCCATCGGGTTCTTCGACTGGATCAACGACGACGACGAAAAGCGCGAGGCGGGCCTTGTGCAGGCGCGGCACGACATGACACTGCTCGCACGACTGGGTGGGCGACGGATCGCGGCTCCCCCGTTTGGAGTGCACACGCCGGGCAGTCCGAAGATAGAGCTACTCCCTTCGGCGGAGCGCTACCGGGCGCTCTGCGTGCTGGGTGAGGAACTCGGGGTGGTGCCCATGGTAGAGGTATGGGGGTTCTCCGCCAACCTCAACAGGCTCGGGGAGGCGGCGCTGATCGCGGTGGAGTCTGGGCACCCGGATGCCTCGATTCTCTGCGATGTCTACCATCTCTACAAAGGCGGCTCGCCCATTGACGGCCTGACACTACTCTCCGGCAATCGCCTGCCTGTCTTCCATGTCAACGACTATCCCGAGATCGCTCCCGATCAAATCACAGATGCCGATAGAGTCTATCCCGGCGATGGTGTCGCGCCTCTGCGGCGTATCCTGCGCAACTTAGACTACAGTGGCTTCCGTGGCTTTCTCTCCCTGGAGCTTTTCAACGAAAGCTACTACCAGGAAGACCCGCTC
>JANNDD010000218.1:0-1336 GCA_031387365.1 Armatimonas sp.
TACGTCAACTTCGAGGGCATCTCACCCCGCGCCGATGAGCGCCGCAAGAACGGACGCGCCCAGCCTTGGAACGTGAAATACTGGGGCGTAGGCAACGAGAGCTGGGGCTGCGGGGGTCACATGCGCCCGGAGTTCTACGCCGATGAGTTCCGCCGCTACGCCACCTACTGCCGCAACTACGGCGGCAATCGCCTCTATAAAATTGCCTGTGGCGCGAACGTCGATGATTATAAGTGGACCGAGGCGCTGCTCAAGAATACGCCCCATCACCTAATGCAAGGCCTCTCACTGCACTACTACACGACGAACTGGACCGACAAAGGCCCCGCCACAGGCTTTGATGAGGCGGGCTGGCTCGACACGCTCCAGCGGACATTCAAGATGGGCGAGCTTTTAGAGCGCCACGGTGCCCTGATGGATCACTACGACCCCCAGCGTAAGATCGGCCTGATCGTGGACGAGTGGGGCACCTGGTTTAATGTCGAGCCCGGCACGAACCCAGGCTTCCTCTACCAGCAAAATACGCTGCGAGATGCGCTGGTCGCCGGAATTCACCTGCATCTTTTCCACAGCCACGCCGAGCGGGTGCATATGGCGAATCTCGCCCAGACCGTCAATGTGCTGCAAGCCGTACTCCTGACCGAGGGACCGACACTGATTAAAACTCCGACTTGGCATGTCTTTGAGATGTACAAAGGGCATCAGGACGCGAAAAATATCCCGCTACACCTAGCCTGTGGCGAGTACACGCTGGAGGGCAAGACACTCCCGGCGCTCCATGCCTCGGCGTCTAAATCCGCCGATGGCAGTGTCTTGCTCACGCTCTGTAATCTTCACGCCTCGGATGCGCAGCCACTCACGGTAGATCTTGGGGCCGCGTTCGCCTCCGTAACGGGCCGAACGCTCACCGCCGATGCCCTGGACACGCACAATACGGCGGCGAACCCCAACGCCATCGCGCCACAGCCCTTCGACGGCGCGATACTCTCGGGCAACTCACTCACCCTGACCGTTCCCGCTCGCTCGGTCACGGCGCTTACGCTTAATCTGTGATGCCACGTTCGAGACCGAGGGGACAAGTCCCTCTCGCTAGGGGCTAACGCCGGGCACTCTCCGAGTGCGGGAAGTTCGGTTCCCCGACCCGGAGGGTCGCCCGCGAAGCGCTTAGCGAGAGCAACTTGTTGCCTCGAATATTAACGCTTGTTGTGAATTGGTACGGTTTGACACGGTTTGACACGAGGGATTAAAATCCCTCGCTGCGGGTCGGCTCCGCCGATGTCCTTCGGACAAGAGAAGCGATCCTTCGGACAAGAGAACGCGTTTGCCTGCCTCATTC
>JANNDD010000220.1:0-3957 GCA_031387365.1 Armatimonas sp.
ACGCAGAAAGACAGGGCGTTTGTGGGCGGCGAGGTCTACCGCTCCGACGATGCAGGCGAGAGCTGGCGCAAGGTAAACACCGACGATCTCTACGACGTTTTCGGGGCGTTTGGCTGGAAGTTCACAGATATCTGCGTGGACCCGCGCGACACAAACCATCTCTATATCCTGGGCAATCACGCCTTCCAGTCCCGGGACGGCGGCGCGACATTCCAGCGCCTCGGGGATCGGATTTTGCGGGTGCAGGAGACGCCGGGGCGTGCGCTGCATCTGGATCACCATGAGCTGGTCATTGATCCGGCCAACCCGGAGCGCTTGCTCCTGGGCAACGACGGCGGGCTGTTTCTCTCCTACGATGCGGGCGAGAGCTGGCTGCATCTCAACAATATCCCCGTGGCGCAGATGTACTTCGTGGCCACCGATAATCAGACGCCCTACCGAATCTTCGCCGGAACCCAGGACAACGCCGCACTGGTCGGGCCGAGCGATGCGACTCTCGACGACGCGATTCCCGACCCGTGGCGCAGTGTCTATCTGGACCGCTGGACGGGCGGCGATAGCTTTGTGACCCTGCCCGATCCCACCGACGAGCGCTTTGTCTACTACGAGCACCAAAACGGCGCTTTGATGCGCATGGACACCACGGGTAGCTCGATTTTAAGTGGCGGGCCGTCGTCGGAGAGCCTCAGGCCACGCCTGCCGGGCCTGCGCTTTAGCTGGTACACGCCGTTTTTTATCTCGCCGCACAACCCGCGCACGCTCTATCTCGGAGCCAATCAGGTGCTGAAAACCACGGACCGGGGCGCGACCTGGAAGGCCATCAGCCCGGAGCTGGGCGATCCGCCGGGCAAGGATCGGGACGCGGTTACCACGGGGGCACTCACAATGCTGGCGGAGTCGCCGCTGGTGCCGGGGCTCTTGGTGGGCGGCACGGAAGGCGGGCGGGTCTGGCTGAGCTCTGATGACGGCGCGACCTGGAGCCGCATTGATTCTGGGCTGCCGCGTAAGTGGGTGAGCCGGGTGACCCTCTCGCACCACGCCGCCGCGACGCTCTATGTCAGCTTTACCGGCTTCCGAGAAAACGACACCCGGCCCTATGTCTTTGTCTCCACGGATACCGGGCGCACCTGGCGCTCGATTGCCAGCAACCTCCCCCCGGAGTGTGTGAACGTCATTAAAGAAGACCCCACCGATCCCAAGCTGCTCTATGTGGGCACCGATCTGGGGGTCTATCTGTCCCGTGATGCCGGACAGAGCTGGGAGTCGCTGAGCGCGACCCTGCCCTCCACCCCGGTGCAGGATCTCACGGTGCAGTCGCGTGACAGTGAGCTGGTGATCGGCACCTACGGACGCGGCGCCTGGATTCTCGATCTCGCTCCGATCCGCAAGCCGACCAGCGAGCCGCTCTTTCTCTACCCGATCCGCGACATCACTCTTGATCCTTTCCCCTGGGACAGCGTCCCCGGCGACCGGCGCGGCCGCCCCATCGCGCGCTTCTCGCTCGTGAGCGACACCGCAGGAGTCGCCATGGTCACCGTCACCAACGCCTCAGGCAGTCGTCTCTTTCTACAGTGGCAAGCCAATCTGCTACGTGGAGCCAACACCCTCACCTGGGACCTGCAAAACGAGCGCAAGACCGACGTGCCTGTGGGAGTCTACCAAATCGAAGCAAAACTCGGTACACACCGCACCTCGACAGCTCTTACCGTGCGTCGCTCTAGCACCTGAGAGTTATGCTACAATCGGAGCCATGCCTAAATCCGTTAAGGTTTTTCTTTTTGCTGGTCAGTCGAACATGGTGGGGAGCGATGCTCACCCGGAGCGGATAGATGACTTCCCGCTCTTCAAGGGAGCTGGTGCGCCGCAGTCCGATGTTCGCTACACCACGCTCCAGCTTCAGAAAGAGGGCTGGGGAGCGCTTCGGCCCTTCGATGCCTTTGGCCCGGAGCTGACTTTTGCGCGACTGGTGAAAAAGCACGACAGCTCCCCGATTGCCATTATCAAGTCCGCGATTGGGGGCACGACTGCGGCCTACGACTGGAACCCCGATGCGCCGGAGAGTGGCCAAAAGCTCTACCCGCGCACGCTCCAGCTCATTCGTGAGGCGCTTGCCGCGCTCGATAAACAAGGCATTCGCTACCAGTTCGAGGCCGTGGTCTGGCACCAGGGCGAGAACGACATGCTGGATCGCAAGATTAACACGGCCTACGCCGCGAACCTCAGAACCATCATCCAGCGCCTACGCGCGGATCTGAAGCTGCCGAAGCTCAAGTGGTTTCTGGGGGAAGTCAGCGAAAAAGGCATCTGGGGCATGGATAACCGCGCCAACTTGGCCGTTCTTCGTGCCCAGCAAGACCAGCTTCTTGCGTCGGATCCCCTGCTGCGCTGGGTGCCAAGCTCGCACCTCGCTTTCGACGTGATGAACAGTGGGCAGCCACACTACCACTTTGGGACGCAGGGCCAGCTCCAGCTCGGGGAGGCGTTCGCGAGTGCGTACTTAGGTGAGATCGGGAAGCTCCCCAAGCCCAAAGAGCGCACGTTCGCAAAGGGCTTGCCGATTGCCAAGAAAGGCCGTATTCGGCTGTTCGTGCTCGCAGGGCAGCGCAACATGGAGGGCGAGGACGCGTTTGTGAGCGAGCTTCCCACCGCGCTCGCGCAGCCGCAGAACGATGTGCTCTTTCGCTACTCACTGAGCGGGGGCGTCCAGAACTCTAAGAACGGGGAGCCACTTGGCCCAGTGAGCGCCCTGGGCAACTTCGGCCCGGAGCTGAGCCTCGGGGCGCAGCTTCGGAAGTCTCTCCCGGCAAGTGAGGGCATTGCACTTCTCAAGTTCACCCACAGCGGGGCACAGGGACCGGACTGGCTCCCGCAGGGCTCGCCGGAGAGCCGTCGTAATCTCTATCCCAAGTTTCTTGCCTTCCTGCGCGATGCCCACTCCGACCTCACGCGGCAGGGCTACGAGCCGACTTGGGAGGGGATTTTCTGGCACCCCGGTGAGAACGACACCTACTTTACGTCCTACCTAAAAAACTACGCGGGCTGGATGCGGAGCCTGATGGCTCAGGTGCGACAGGATCTGGAGCAGCCGAATCTTTCCTGGTTTGTCTCCGAGCAGCACCCGAAGGCGATCTGGAAGAACATGGCGGCGCTCAATACAAGCCTGAGAGAGCTGGCTGAGACTGACAAGCAGCTTGTCATCGTCAAGACCGAGCACTTGCCCCACCAGCGCGTGCACTTCGGCACCCAGGGAACGCTTCTGCTGGGGGAGGCACTTGCCCGAGCCTACCAGGAGCGCCGCCCATGACCGAACCACGGAACCTGACCGAACCGCTGAACCTGCGGGAGTACGAGCAGTGTGCTCGCGAGATTCTCCCTCAGCCGATCTATGACTTTTACGTCGGCGGAGCAGGCGATGAGATTACCGTTCGGGAGAACGAGCAGGCGTGGGCGGGCTTGCGGCTGCGACCGCGCGTGCTGGTGGATGTGAGCGCGTGTGAGACAAGTACGACGATTCTGGGTCAGCCTGTTTCGATGCCACTTCTCACCGCACCGTGTGCCCTCAACGCCCTGGCCCACCCCGACGGGGAGCTCGCCGTGGCCCGTGCCACGGCTGAGGCGGGCGTGGTTCAAGTTGTCAGCACGCTCTCGTCGTACTCTGTGGAGGAGATCGCCGCCGCATCCAGCGGCATCCGCTGGCTTCAGCTCTACTGCTACCGGGATCGTGGGCTAACAAAGGCGCTGGTGGAGCGTGCGGAGGCGGCGGGCTTTGGTGCGCTCTGTGTGACGGTGGATGTTCCGATGCCGGGGCTCCGGGAGCGGGACATTCGCAATGGCTTCAAAGTTCCTCCCCACATCCGCGCCGCCAACTTCGAGCAAGCCATCCCCGACACCGCCGAGGGCTCCGCACTTCTGGCCTATGTTGCGGATCAGTTCGACCCGAGCCTGACCTGGGACGCT
>JANNDD010000243.1:0-1044 GCA_031387365.1 Armatimonas sp.
AAGTGCCACTGACACAGCTTATCTCTGAGCTGAATCTCCCCCAGCACACAGTATGACCGAACACTCGCTATGGGTAGCCCGGAACGGGCTTTGCGGCGCTTGCGCCATTGCAGACGCCGATTTCAATCGGCGGGTAATGAATCGATAAAATCAGTCATCGGAGAGAAAAAATCAATCGTTGGGAACCCAAAAGCACTCATCGCTTGTATAGGAACAGAGATAGAGGAGATTGAATCAATGGACGAGACAAGAAAAACAAACCGCGAGCCGGGCGCACTGAACTATGCACAGGTCTTATCACTCGATACCGCCGCACAGGTGGCTGCGAGTGCTCGGAAACCTGCCTACCATGCGACACTTCTGGCACGGGGAATCACCGATGAGACTCTCGACGAGCTTGATACTGCCGTGCGTGAGGGACGAAAAGAGCAGGCCGCCGCTGTGGAGAGCGATACGGGCCAGTGGGTTTCTACCAGCAGTGAGAAGCTTGCCCGAAAAGAGCTGTTGGCAGGACTGCGCGAGGTGCAGACCGCCGCACGGCAGAAGTGGACACGCACCCAGCCCGCAGCGCTGAAGGACTACTACATCGGGGAGAACCTGCCTAACATGAGCCGAGCGACTCTCGTGCAGGTGACCGAGGGGATTCTCTTACGTCTCTCCACACAGACCCTGCCTGGAATCACTCCTGAGACGGTCACGGCTCTTGCGGCTAAGCGCGATGCCTATGTTGCGGCCAATCAGACCCAGCTTGGCTTTATCGCGGGGGCGAAGGCACGTCGGGAAGCTGCCCTAGAGCACCTCAAGACCGCCACCGACCTGCGGATCGAGGTGCAGTTCGCCGCCGATGCCGCCTATCCCTTCGACAACCCCAAAAGCGCTCCCGCCCGCACTGAGTTCGCCCTCCCGCCCAACCGTCGCTTTGTTACGCGGTAGACAAGGTTTCCCTCCCCCCGTGGGGGGGGCCCCCCCCCCGCGCCGGCCCCCCCCCCCCCCCCCGGGAGACGGGGGGGGGGGGGGGGGGGGGGCCCCCCCCAAAACACCCAC
>JANNDD010000253.1:0-3041 GCA_031387365.1 Armatimonas sp.
GGGTTTGTGGCGCTCGCCATCGACGGGCGCTACCACGGGGAACGGGTGCCAGGTGGGGCGAAGAGCACCAAGGAGTACAACGAGGCGATCTTTCGGGCCTACCTGAAGCCGGAGCCACGCCCCCATCCGCTCTACTACGACACGGTCTGGGATGTGCTCCGCGCCATAGACTTTCTGCAGAAGCACCCCGCCGTGGATGGCAATCGCATCGGAGTGGTGGGCTTTAGCAAGGGAGGGATCGAGACTTGGCTCGCTGCTGCTGCCGACGAGCGCATCAAAGTGGCTGTTCCTGCGATTGCGGTGCAGTCGCTGCGCTGGAGCCTGGAGAACGAGCAGTGGCAAGCACGCGCCAACACGGTCAAAGACGCGCATCTGGCTGTGGCAAGGGAGCTAGGCAAGAACGAGATAGACGCCGAGGTCTGCCGGGTGCTCTGGAGTAAAGTGCTCCCTGGGATTCTTGATGAGTTCGACTGCCCACAGATGCTCACGGCAATCGCGCCGCGCCCGCTTCTGATTCTCAGTGGTGAGAAAGACCCCAACTGCCCTCTCGGGGGCGCGAAGCTCGCCTTCGCCGCTGCTGAGGAAGCCTACAAAAAAAGTAAGAGCGCAGACAGGCTCAAGATTGATGTCGCGCCGGGAGTCGCACACAAAGTGACCGACGAGCAACGCCAGCTTTTTGTGAGCTGGTTCGTGCGCTGGCTCAAACCGGAATCACCCGGTTAAAATAGTTTGAGGAAAAATATGCAACGCTCACCCAATGAAACGATTCGTCATGCTGTGATTGGCACGGGAGGGATGGGAGATAACCATGCTCGCTCATTTGCCGCGATCCCGAACTGCGAGGTTGCCGCACTCTGTGACCTAGATCCGACACGCCTGAACTCTATTGCGGCAAAGCTGCCCAACAAAGCGACGGTCAAGACCTACGATGATTTCCGGCGCGTGCTTGATGACAAGAGCATTGATAGTGTCAGTATCGCGACGTGCGACCACTGGCATACCCCCATTGCGCTCGCGGCGCTCATGGCGGGCAAGCATGTCTATGTGGAGAAGCCCTGTGCGCATAACATCCACGAGGCTAATTTATTAGTGAAAGCGGCGGCGCAGTATAAAAAATGTGTTCAGCACGGCACCCAGCGGCGGAGCTGGAGCCTACATAAAGCGCTGGTTAAAGCCTTGCGTGAGGGCGTGATCGGAAAAGTCTACACGGCAAAAGTCATTAATCATCAGCTTCGTGAGCCGATTGGCCGTAAGCCCGTGAGTGCGCCACCCACTGGGGTGAACTACGACCGCTGGCTCGGCCCCGCGCCTCAGCATGCGTTCACCGAAAATCGCTGGCACTACAACTGGCACTGGTTCTGGGACTACGGCACAGGAGACTTGGGCAACGATGGTATCCATCACTTAGATGTCGCCCGCTGGGGCCTCGGTGTTGGCTATCCCAAGGCGGTGATCTGCTCCGGGGCGCAGTATTTCTACAACGACGATCACGAGACACCCGACACACAGACCGTGGTTTACCAGTACGAGAACTGCCAGCTTCTCTACGAGATGCGGCTCTGGACCAACTACGGTATCGAAGGCGATGAGAACGCGGCGGTCTTTTACGGTACGGAGGGGATGATCACCGACGGGGCAAAGGGAATCACGGTGACACGGATTGATAAAAAGCCCGTGACGATCACGGGAGGAAAAGAAAGCAACTTTGCCGACTTTATCGCCGCCGTGCGCACCAATGACCCGAGCAAGCTCAGTGCTCCTATTACCGAGGGGGCGATCTCGGCAATTCTCTGTCACTTAGGAAATATTGGCACACGCCTGGGTGGACAGCACCTGGAATACGACCCTCTTTCACAGAAGATTACCAAGTGCGGTGGGCGTGAAGCGGAGGCGAATCGTCTCCTCACACGAACCTACCGCAAGGGCTACGAGCTGCCCTATCGAGGATAAAACTGACGGGGCACCACTACGGCGTCTGCCATTGGGGTTTTGAAATGAGAAAACTGAGCGAGATCGGTGTCACACTCATCGGCACGGGGTTTATGGGCACTGTGCATACCGAGGCGCTCAAGCGCGTGGGGGTTCGCCTGGTCGGGGTCCTGGGTTCCAGCCCAGAGAAGTCGCAAGACGCAGCGGCGGCTCTGGGCTATGCAAAAGGCTACACGAGTCTGGAGGCGCTACTCGCCGACCCGGAGGTGCACGCGGTTCATGTGAACACGCCCAATCGGCTGCACTTGGCGCAAACTTTAGCATGTCTTGCTGCGGGCAAGCACGTGCTCTGTGAGAAGCCACTCGGCATGGACAGTGTTGAGAGTGCCGCGTTATTGGCCGCCGCTGAGGCGCATCCGGAGCTTGCCACGGGCGTGAACTACAACAATCGGTTCTATGCGCTCTGTCAGGAAGCGAAACAGAAAGTGACAACGGGCGAGGTCGGGCGGCTCTTTCATGTGACAGGGAGCGTCACCCAGGACTGGCTACTCTACGACACGGACTACAACTGGCGCGTCTTAACCGAGGAGCAAGGCCAGCTTCGTGCCTTGGCAGATATCGGCTCGCACTGGCTGGATCTCATTCATTTTGTGACGGGGCTAGAGATCGAGGCGGTCTGTGCGGACTTTACCACGGTGCATCCGGTTCGCTATCGTCCGCTGGGGGAAGTGGAGACGTTCGCAACGGCTGCCATCGCTACCACCGAGCCGATCCCTATCACCACCGATGACTACGGTGCGGTGCTACTGCGCTTTGTCGGGGGAGCGCGTGGCTGCTTCTTTGTCTCGCAGGTGTCGCCGGGCCGAAAGTACCGCGTGGCTTTTGAGCTCGCGGGTCAGAATGCGAGCCTTGCCTGGAACTCAGAGGACTGTGAGAGTCTCTGGACGGGCCGCCGTGAGGGGGCAAGCACACTAGAGCGCCGCGATCCGAGTCGTCTCTTTCCTGGCATGACAGACTATCCCGCCGGGCACGCCGAGGGCTACCCGGACTCCTTCAAATTATGCTTCCGTAGCTTCTATCAGTACATCGCCGCCGGAGACTTTTCCGCCCCG
>JANNDD010000256.1:0-3779 GCA_031387365.1 Armatimonas sp.
CGCCTGATCTCCGACTCGGTGCGCGATGGTAGCCGGATTATTGGGATTGTGACGCAGCGCGACCCCACGACCGAGCAGCCTGGCGTGGGAGATATCTACCCGACAGGGGTCGTGGTGACCATCCGGATGATGAACCGCAACCGCGATACTACCCAGCTGTTGGTGCAGGGAATCCAGCGCTTCCAGATTGTCGAAGTGCTCACCGAGGAGCCGTATCTGCGCGCCAAGGTCAAGCTGATTGAGGAGGCGATCACTCTCAGCGACGACGAGCAGCTTCAGGTGGAGGCGCTTCGCCGGGAGCTCGCGGGCACGTTTGGCAAGATTGTCGAGCTGAGCAATGGCGATATGCCCGATCACTTCAAGGAGATCGAGCAGGTGACGCCCGTCTGGACCATGACCGACATGATCGCCGCCCATGCTCGGCTAAGCACCGCGGAGAAGATTCAGGTTCTGGAGACCTTTCCTTTAGTCGAACGGATGGAGCTTTTGCATAGCATGCTCATGCGCGAGGCCCAGATCATGGAGCTGGGTGCCAACATCCACAGCCAGGCCGCAGGTGAGATGAGCAAGGCCCAGCGTGATTACTACCTGCGTGAGCAGCTCAAGGTCATTCACAAGGAGCTTGGCGAGGGCGATGAGCGAGGGCGTGATGTGGAGGAGCTGCGGGAGCGCCTTGACTCCGCGCAGCTTCCCGCCGAGGCGCAGAAAGAAGCGGACCGGGAGCTGGAGCGTATGGCACGCATGGCCTTTGGCGCACCCGAGTACACGGTCGCACGCACCTACCTAGACCTGATGGCGAGCCTGCCGTGGGCGAAGTCTACCAAGGATAACCTGGATATTCCCCATGTCAAAGAGATCCTCGATGACGATCACTACGGGCTGGATAAGATCAAGGATCGCCTGCTGGAGTTTTTAGCCGTCCGTAAGATCAAGCAGGAGCGCGGTGAGCCCGTGCGCCAGCCGATTCTTTGCTTTGTCGGGCCTCCTGGGGTGGGAAAGACCAGCCTGGGCCGCAGTATCGCCCGTGCGATGGGCCGTGAGTTCTACCGGCTCTCACTGGGTGGCGTGCGCGACGAGGCCGAGATTCGGGGCCACCGGCGCACCTATATCGGGGCCATGGCGGGGCAGATCATCACGGGGCTGAAGCGCGCGGGCACCAATAACCCGGTCTTCTTACTCGATGAGATTGATAAGCTTGGGCACGATCATCGGGGCGATCCGAGCTCGGCACTGCTGGAGGCGCTCGATCCGGAGCAGAACTCGACGTTTCGGGACAACTACCTCGACACCCCGTTTGATCTCTCGAATGTGCTCTTTATCACCACTGCAAACGGGCTGGAGGCGATTCAGGGGCCGCTACGGGATCGTATGGAGATCATCGAGCTGACGGGCTACACGGAGCAAGAGAAAGTGGCTATCGCACGGCAGCACCTCGTGCCCAAGCAGCTGGGTGAGCATGGGCTGACGGTGGAGCAAGTCACTATCAAGGACTCCGCACTCTACGCTCTGGTGCAAGGGCACACCCGCGAGGCGGGGGTTCGCAGTATGGAGCGCCAGATTGCCGCCGTCTGCCGCAAGGTGACACGTCTCTTTGCCGAGGGCCGCACCGAGCCACTCACTGTGGATAAGAACACGGTCGCGGAGTTTCTGGGAGCACCGCGCTACGAGTTCGAGGAGCTTGACGATATCACGAGCATTCCTGGGGTAGCGACTGGCCTGGTCTGGACTCCTGTGGGCGGCGATGTGATCTTCCTCGAGGCGCAGAAAATGGAGGGCTCCAAGACTCTCCAGCTCACCGGACAGCTTGGCGATGTCATGCAGGAGTCGGCAAAGGCTGCTCTAAGCTACATTCGTGCCAATGCAAATGAGCTGGGCATTCCGGCCAACTTCTGGAACGAGACGGAGATCCATATCCATGTTCCGGCGGGGGCGACGCCTAAAGACGGTCCCTCGGCAGGCGTGACCATGACTACGGTGATCACGAGCCTGCTCACGGGCCGCCGGGTGAAGCCTCGCTTGGCAATGACGGGCGAAGTGACTCTTACCGGGCGGGTTCTGCCGGTGGGAGGCATTAAGGAGAAGGTTCTGGCGGCGAAACGCTCGGGGGTCACTACCGTGATTCTGCCTGCGCGTAACCGTAAGGATCTGGAGGAGGACATTCCCGCCGAGCTGCGTGCGGGCATGACCTTCCACTTCGTGGATGCTGTCCGTGACGTTCTGGAACTTGCTCTGGAGCCCGTGGACAAGCCCCGGAGGATTCGGGTGAAGTCCTCGACGGAGAAAACCGTCTCCGATCCGCTTCCCCTCGCGCCACCCCCTCTGCCGGATGCGCTCAACCAACCCACCGTGCCCCCCGCACGGGCGTAAACCAACTCCCCTTCACTCAGTGAGTGAAGGGGAGTATTTTTGTGTGCCGCGCTAGCTCGAAGGCAAAAACCGCAAGCCAGAAAACCGTCACCCAGGGCGGCTTGGCCCAGCAGCGCCACTCCTTTACGCCTTTAGCTGCGGCGACAATATAGCAAAGCGCCGAGAGCCCCGAGAGCGCGAGCAGGGCGTATTTTCCGGTGAAGAGCAGCACCAGAAAAGCCGCTTTGCAGAACGTAAACGCCCAGCCCTCCCACGTTTTTCCGGTGTTGTCTTTCATTTGTGGTCTTTTCTTTTAGGGTTTTACCGTGAAGCGAATCCGCGAGGGGAGCTTCTGCGAATGAAAAATCGTCTGGGTGGCTTTCTGGAAGTCGCTGTCATTGGCCTTTCCAATATCCATGAACTTCTGTGGGTTACGATCCACCAGCGGGAACCAGCTACTCTGTACTTGGATTTGTAGGCGGTGGCCTGCTTTGAACGTATGGCAGATATCGCCTAGCGCAAAGTGGACCGATGTCGGCTTGCCCGGGACAAACGCCTCGGGCTTGGAGAAGCTCTTGCGGAACTTGCCCCGAAAGACATCACCACGTACGAGCTGCTGGTAGTTGGCGTTTGTGCCGGAGTCCGGAGACACATCCACTACTTTCACCACCCAGTCCGCATCGGTGCCTGTGGTCGCGACCATCAGCTCCACTTGAATCGCGCCCACTGCCGTCATGTCCTGTGTGAGCGGCGCGCTGGTGTAGCTTAGCACATCGGGGCGCGTTGAGGCGAAGCGCTGGTCGGCAGCCATGTAGCGCGAGTCGCGGCGGATTCCGGGGAAGTTCGCGTACGGAACGGGGTTGGCCGGATCGGAGACAAAGCTGTCGGAGGGCTCACTCTCGCTGTGTACGAGAGACTCATCAAGACCGTGCTCGGGCTGGAAATAGAACGTCCGCGAGGGCAGGCCCTTCGGCGGCCATGAGGCAAATGCCAGCCACTGATTAGAGCCCGTCGCAAAGACACGCGCTTTCTGACTTGGGGCAGGGAGTTCTCCCTTGTCGTTGAGGTAGTAGTTGAAGAACGGCAGCTCCATCTCCGTGCGGAACTTAGCCGCCGTGTCCTCGCCCAGTGCCAGGTCATGGAAACGGCTGCCATTGCCGCCCCAGCCGCCGTGTGACCAGGGCCCCAGAACCACGTAGGCGGGTGTCTTGGGGCTCTGCTTTTCCAGGGCGCGGATCATGTGCTGCGGCCCCCAGAGATCCTCGGCATCGAAGAATCCCCCCACGACTAAAAACGCGGGCGTGAGATTTTTAAAGTGCGGCAGGGGCGTGCGCGCCTGCCAGAACGCATCGTAGGTATCGTGGGCAAGTAGGTCGTTCCAGAAGGGGATCTTCCCCTTGAAGAAGCGCTCATCGGCATTTTTAAGCGCCCCT
>JANNDD010000268.1:0-4274 GCA_031387365.1 Armatimonas sp.
GACTGGGGCGAGCTCTCGCTACTCTGCTGGGAGTCTGAGCTAAGCGATGGCCTCTGGCGCGTGGCGCACAACGGCCAGATTCTCCAGCTCGACACGCTCAGCCCCACCCCCAAAGCGCTCATCTTCACGGAAACAAAAGAACCCGTTCTTGCCCTCAGCACCAACGGCGGCGTACTCAGCCTAGATGATGGCCGTTTTGTGCTCTGGCCCGAAGCCGCTCCATTTCGTCGCCAGGAAATCCCCTTCTCAGGCGGGACGTTCGATCTCACCAACCAGAGTGTCTACTGGCTAGAGGCCGACGGCGACGACGAGCTGAGCCTGTTTGGCGAGCCCGCTGTGGTACTCTACGGACAGATCGAAGCACTCCAGAGAAGCTGCGTCTTAGGCGAGCCGGGGGACACTCCGGCGGGTCTGGCAGTGGTGCGCCTCGGGGCCAATGAGCTGATTCTCAGCGCCCTGCGCGACCCGCTCGGCATTACGGTTCTGGTCTGCCACTATGCCCACCGGAATATCCAATCGCCAAAACTTCAGCTCCGGCTCTCGGGGGCGGAGCGCGTCCGTCTGCGTGCCACCTCGGATGCACTGACGATTGCCGACTCCCAGGGACGAGTGCTCGTCGTTCATCCCGTCACCGGCCAGTTGGTGCGCGATCTGCGGGTTCGCCTGTAAGTCCCGCCGATCAGAACGGCAGGACTGGAGAGCGTCGCAGGCTCCGCTATAAAGGCCGTTCCGGCCATACTGAAACTCCTAGTTTCATGGGCGGCACGCCCTTCGTAGCACGAAGTGCTCTTCAGCACCGCCGTTCTGATCGGCGGTGATACCGACGGGACATCACCCCAGCCACTCCCGCAACGCCTTCAAATCCCAGCAGTTGAGCACGTCACCGATCTCCAGCCCCGCACGGCGGGCGATGCAGAGGCCCCAGTCTAAGTTCCCCAGCGACTTCACCGAGTGCGCGTCGCAGTTGATCGCAATCTTCACCCCGGCAGCTTTGGCAAGCTTTACGTGCTCATCGCAGAGGTCCATGCGCTCGGGCGACGAATTAATCTCTAGGGCTTTCCCGTACTTTGCCGCCGTCGCGATCACGGCGTCAATATCGAGCGGATACCCCTCACGCTGGCCCATGATCCGCCCGGTCGGGTGCCCGAGAATGTCCACGTGCGGGCTGGCGAGCGCCGTGCAGATACGCGCCGTCATCGCCGCCTCGTCCTCCTTGTAGCGCAGGTGCACCGATGCCACGACAATATCCAGCCGTGCCAATACCTCGTCGTCCATGTCCAGCGTCCCGTCCTTGAGAATGTCCACCTCCAGCCCGGAAAGAATCGCCAGCCCCCGCGCCGCAAACTCCGGGCGTAGGGCTTCAATCTCGTCGAGCTGCGCCAAGACGCGCTCGCGGCTCAGGCCATTGGCAATCGCCAGCAGCGGCGAGTGGTCGGTGATCGCCAGATACGCGTAGCCCCGCTCCAGCGCCGCCTCCGCCATCTCCCGCACCGACGCCGTCCCATCCGACCAAGTCGTGTGCTCGTGAAGCTGGCCCTTAAAATCCGCCTCCGTGATGAGCTTGGGCAGCTTGCCCGCCTTGGCAAGCTCAATCACATCGGGCCAATCGCGAAGCTCCGGCTCGATGAAGGGAAGACCCCATTTCTCGAATGTTTCGGCTTCAGTTGGATAGTGTGCCATTGGTATATCTGTGAAATCGTCCGGTCCCGTACTTCCAAACAGCGATGCCCCAAACACATCCAATCCATCAATCTCAATAGAAATCTCTGGCCCAGTGTCTACCTGAGCAAACACAAAGCGAGGCTTGTTTCCATCTTGCTTCCAATCAAAGCCACCAAGTTCTTGAAACGTTTCTCCTACTCGGTACTGAGCATCTTGATAGCCTTCTCCCGGCAACGCGCTCACACCAACGGCGATCTGAATCTCGGAGATGGACTCACAGCCACGCCGCAGCTCGCCGGTGATCTCGACGCGTTCGACGCCTTCGATTTTGCGAAGCTCAGCCGCCAGCTTTTCGGCCAAGGGCAAGGCCCAGCGCCGGGGCATCTTCTCGTTGAGGCGCTTCCAGGCTTCGATCTTCTCCAGCAGCTTTGTCTCCTTGGCCGCGCCGAACCCGGCGATGGCACGGACGCGTTGCTCCCGGCAGGCGGCTTCGAGCGCCTCGACACTCGTGACCTCCAGCGCCTCCCAGAGTGCCTTGGCGGTGCGCGGGCCGACACCGGGAACACTCGCCATTTTTACGACGCCCGCGGGCACCGAGTCCTTGATGCGCTCCCAGATCGCCGTCGTGCCTGTGGCGAGAAAGTCCGCCGTCTTGCTGGCGATGGCCTCGCCAAAGCCGGGAAGCTCGCGCAATTTGCCGCGCTCGTGGATGGTGGCAAGGTCGTCCTCTAAATCATCAATCGTCTCCGCCGCGACGCGGTAGGCGCGCACTTTGAACGGGTTCTCGCCCTGGATCTCCAAAATATCCGCGATGGCCTCAAAGCGCCGCGCGATCTCGTAGTTGGTCATGGAGGGATTTTACCCGGTACGGGGGTGGGCCGCCCCATGAAATGGGGCGTCTGCAATGGCACTGCGTGCCGCAAAGCCCGTACCGGGCTGGGGAATAGAATCGGTAGCCCGGAACGGGCTTTGCGGCGGAACGCCATTGCAGACGCCGGTTTCCAACCGGCGGAAAGGAAATCCCCCGGTCGCCGCCGAACGGTAGCGGCATGAGCGACGAGAAGACAACGGACGACTACGCGCTGAAGGCGAGTGTGCAGCAGGTGGTGGCCGCGCCGGAGCTGCCGTACCTGCCCCCCAAACCCAAGGCGTACTCCCCGAAGATCGGGCTGATCGCGTGTGGCGGGATCACCCAAGCGCACCTCAGCGCGTATCAGGCGCAGGGCTACAAAGTCGTGGCGCTCTGTGATGTAGATATCGAGAAAGCTGAGAAGCGCCGCGCTGAGTTCTACCCCGAGGCGCGGGTAACGACGGACTTTGCAGATATTCTGCGCGATCCCGAGATCGAAGTCGTGGACATTGCGTCGCACCCGCGCGAGCGCTTGCCGCTAGTCGAGGCGGCGCTGAGGGCCAAGAAGCACGTGCTCTCGCAGAAGCCCTTTGTGCTAGGCCTAGACGAAGGCGAGCGGCTGTGCACACTCGCCGATGCCAACGGGGTCAAGCTGGCCGTGAACCAGAACGGGCGCTGGGCACCACACTTTTCCTACATCCGCGAGGCCGTGCAAGCGGGGCTGATCGGCGACGTGATCTCGGCCCATGTCGGAGTGCACTGGGATCATACGTGGGTGGCCGGAACGCCTTTTGAGAGCATCTACGATCTGGTTTTCTACGACTTCGCGATCCACTGGTTTGACTTTGTGAGCACGCTGATTCCCGGCAGAGCACGCTCGGTCTACGCCACCCGCGCCCACGCCGCTGGGCAGACCATCGGGCCGCCGATGCTAGCGCAAGCCATGGTGCAGTTCGACGGTGGCCAGGCATCGCTGGTCTTTGATGCCCATGTCAAGCACGGCTCTCTGGACCGGACGTTGGTCGCAGGCACCGACGGCACGCTCACCAGCACCGGCCCCGATCTCGGAACGCAGACCGTCACACTGATTACCGAGGCGGGAGTCGCGACGCCGGAACTTACCGGGACGTGGTTCAATGATGGCTTCAAGGGCACGATGGGCGAGCTGCTCTGTGCGATAGAGGAAAACCGTGAGCCGCGCAACTCGGGGCGTAGCAACCTCGCGAGCCTCGCGCTGTGCTTTGCGGCGATTGCCAGCGCCAATGAGAACACGCCCAAGACTGTCGGCGAGGTGCGCCAGCTTCCCGCAGGAAGTGCCCCCGGAGTTTAGATGAGTTTCCCCCGTGTTGCGGTCTTTGAAGAGCAAGACTTTCCCACCTACGGCGTCAGCGCCCAGCTCACGCCGCGCAACGTCGTGCACGATCTGAAGGCTTCAGGCTTCGATACCGAGCTGCTCGATAGCGCCGCCCTCGCCGATGCGAGCCGGTTCAATGCCCAGCGCTTTGCGGCGCTGATTCTGCCACAGGGCAATACGTTCCCGCAAGTGGCGTTTGCGAATCTACGCAAGTTCCACCAGGAGCACGGCTCACTGATCACCTCGGGGATTCCGTTTACACATCCAGTGATTCAAAAAAACAGCGCGTTTGTGGACACGGGCCACGAGGATGCTCCCGCGCGGTTTGGCGAGAATGGGATTGGCGTGGGCGGGTTTGCGGGGCCGGGCAGGACGACGGCTCCGGCGACGATTGCGACGGGCGACCCG
>JANNDD010000280.1:0-2267 GCA_031387365.1 Armatimonas sp.
GGCGTCCAGCTCTACTACAACAAGAGCCTCTTTAAAGCCGCTGGGCTAACGGATCCCTACGAGCTTTCAAAAGCGAACAAGTGGGACTGGGACGCGTTTCTCAATGCGGCCAATGCACTCACCAAGCGCGAAGGGGATCGCACGGTGCAGTTTGGCACGACATTCCCGGCGTTCCCGCAGTGGACATCCGTGCTCTGGAACCGGGGAGGCGATGTGATGAATAAAGAACTCACCAAGTTCACCCTCGCCGACGATCCCCACGCTATTGAGGGGATGCAGGACATGACCGACCTGCGCTGGAAGCACCACTGCGCCCCCACGCCCTCCGATGCCGCGCTCTCGGCGTTTACGTTTGAGTCCGGCAAGATCGCGATGCACTGGGGCTGGGCCGGAGAGACACCGCGCTTTCGCACGAACATCAAAATATTCGACTGGGATATCACGCCCGTCCCGACTGGCCCCGCAGGCAATGCCACCGTGATCAAAGGCAACCAGCTCGTGGTCTACCAGCACTCGGAGCACCCGGAGCTGGCGTGGGAGTTTGTGAAGTACCTGACCGGCCCCGAAGCCGAGCTGATTTTAGGAGCAAAATGGCGCCGGTGCGTCCCGACGCGCCTCTCGGTGCAGCAGCATCCGGAGTACCTTAAGGCCGACAAGCCCCCGTTTCATTCTGATGTGTTTTTAGATACCGTGCGCCGTGGCAGAACCCTGCCCATTGATGCCCGCTACCAAGAATGGTCCCGCGAGTTTAACTCCGCCACCGATAGCCTCTTTAATGTCGGGGGAATCACTGCGCCGCAAGCCAGTCGTAACGCCACGGATAAGATCAACGCCTTACTCTCGGGTGAGGAGGGCTTTTAGTTAATGTCCGAACGAACCAGTAGCCGCTGGGGCCTCGCGCTGATCTCTCCCTGGCTTCTCGGCTTTCTGATCTTCACCGCGGGCCCGATGCTCGCCTCGCTCTATCTCTCGTTTTGCAAGTACGATCTGCACACGCTGAGCTTTGTGGGAGCGAAAAACTACGATGTCTTGTTGCATGAGCCGCGCTTCTGGAAGTCGCTGGGCAACACGGCAATCTACGTGCTCTTCGCCGTGCCGCTTGGCCTGACGGGGTCGCTGCTGATCGCGGTGCTGCTCAATCAGAAAGTGAAGGCGATCCCGATCTTTCGGACGCTGTTCTACCTGCCCTCGCTCGTACCCGCCGTGGCCTCCAGCCTGCTCTGGCTCTGGATTCTGCACCCGGAAAACGGTCTGCTCAACACGGGCCTCAAGGCGCTCGGGATGGCCTCGCCGCCCAAGTGGCTGCAAGACCCTAAAACGGCACTGACATCGCTGATCATCATGAGCCTCTGGGGAATCGGGGGCGGGCGCATGCTGATCTTTCTGGCGGGTCTCCAGGGAATCTCCGACGAGCTCTACGAAGCCGCGCAGCTGGATGGGGCAAAGGGCTGGACGTGCTTTCGTCATGTCACCCTGCCCATGCTCTCCCCGACGATCTTCTTTAACTTAATTCTAGGCATCATTGGCTCGTTTCAAGTGTTCACGTCGGCGTATATCATGACCGGCGGCGGCCCTGAAGACTCGACGCTGATGTACGTACTCTATCTCTACAACAATGCTTTTAGAGAGTTCAAGCTCGGTAAAGCCAGCGCGATGGCCTGGATTTTGTTTATTATTCTGCTCGGTTTCACGCTAGTCCAGTTCAAAAACGCCTCCAAGTGGGTCTACTACGAAGGGGGCGACAAAGAATGATCCAGCGCATCGGTGTTTTTGCGATGCTGATCTTTGGTGGCATCCTTTTCTCAATTCCTTTTCTCTGGACGGTCTCCACGGCGCTCAAGACCAACGAGCAGGTCTTTGCTGTGCCGCCGCAGTGGATTCCTAGCCCCATCCAGTGGGAGAACTTCAGGCGTGCTTGGACGGAGCTGCCCTTCCCGACCTTCGTGATGAACACGATCACAATCACCGTGTTCGCCACGTTTGGGCAGATCCTCTCGGCATCGCTCGTGGCCTACGGCTTTGCGCGCTTCAAGTTCAAGGGCAAGAACGCGCTTTTCTACCTGATGCTCTCGACGATGATGTTGCCCTCGCAAGTCACCATGATCCCTGTCTTTCTGCTCTGGCGGCAGCTCGGGCTGATTGACACGTTCGCCCCGCTTATTGTGCCGTCGTTCTTTGGCGGTGGTGCCTTCACTATCTTTTTGTTGCGCCAGTTTTTTCTCACCATTCCCCGCGAGCTCGACGAAGCGGCGATGATTGACGGTGCG
>JANNDD010000306.1:0-2481 GCA_031387365.1 Armatimonas sp.
CACTTTCTCGACGCGGCGGTACTCGCCGTCTTTGCCCAGCACCAGATCGCCCTCGCGGGTGTTCTCGATAGGAATGACGCCGCGCCCCGTGAAGAGCTTTGTTCCGGGGACAAAGCACTGATTGACAGCTACAAGCTGATCGTTGTGCATTTTAAGGAAAGGAATGACTCCTTGGGACTCTCCATTGGTTCCTTTAATATGACTTCCAGTCCCACGGACGGCTGTCCAGGATCCACCAAGACCTCCAGCCCATTTAGAAAGGAATGCGTTCTCCGCAATTCCACGAATCATGATAGATTCGATGCTATCATCCACTTTATAGAGATAACAGGAGCTTAACTGGCTGTGAAGCGTGCCAGAATTAAATAAAGTAGGGGTAGATGAGCAGAACCTGCGGCTCTTATACATTGTATAGAGTTCTAATGCGTGTTGCTCTTTATTTTCGGCATCGGCGTAGAACAGACCCATCGCGACGCGTAGCCAGAAGAACTGCGGCGCTTCTAGCCTGCGCGGGCGCTTGCCGGTCTTGTCGGTGATGAGGTAGCGGTCGTAGAGCGTCTGGAGACCGAGATAGTCGAAGTCGAGATCGGCGGTCGGATCGAGCGCAGCGGCGAGACGGTCTATGTCGTAGCTCAGGATATTGGGAGAGAGGCGCTCGATCTGCACGCCGTAGTCGAGGTACTGCTTGAAGGCTTTCTTGTGCGCCTCTTTCAAGCCACCAATACCATCGCGAACAATGTCCCAGGTCAGGGTCTCTTCGTAGATATAGGTCAGCAGAATCCGGCCCGCAAAGAACGAGAAGTCCGCATCGCGCTCCATGAGCATCTTGGCATTTAGAACGATAGTTTTATTAAGATCCTCGCGGCGAATATCGGCACGAATGGAGCGGCGCAGCTCGGCCTCGATCTCGCCCGCGCTCAGGCACAGATCCAGGCCAATCGAGGCGAACTGGATGCGCTTTCTAAGATCCTCGCCGTCCCAGAAGTTGCTCGTGCCATCGTCCTCGGTGACGGGGATCAGGGCGAACTGCGGGTCGGGCGCGTTACTGGGAGCCTCGGAGGCGCGGAACATCATGCGCTTGGCGCGGTAGAGAATGTAGTCCTCGGCCACTTTCATGTAGCCGCCCAGCACCAGCTCCTCCTGCACGAGGTCTTGCACCGTCTCAATGGGAATGTAGGTCATCCCTAGGCCACGAGCGCGCTCACTCACGCGGCCCGTGATCTGCGGGGCGCTGTCGGACTCCATCTTCATCGAGAGAAACGCCTTGCGCACCGCCACTTCGATCTTGTCCTGGTTCCACGGCACCACTTGCCCATTGCGGCGGATCAGGCGCATCTGCTCGGCAGGGATGGTGTTCTGTGAGGTCGGAAAGCTCGTGCGCTGCATCACCAGCGCCTTGGCGACTTCGTAGGCACCTTTTTCGATAAGTGCGGCCTCGACCAGCACGGACAGGTCGTAGTCACTCAGCCGTGCCCCACGTCCGTTATCGCCCAGCCGAGAGAGCTTCTCCACCACACGCGTCGTGGTGTCGCGCACAAAGCTGCGGTTCGCATCCGTGTTGACTTCTTTGGTGCCCCGTGCGAAGTTAAAGGTCACCAGCGCATCGCCCACGATCTGCGCCGCGATCTCAGGAGCAAACGTACGCTCTATATCTTTGCCCACGAGACGAACCTCAAGCTCGGGTAGACCCAGGTCACGAACCGCTTCCAGTCCATCGAAGTACGGCTTCTCATCGCTTGGCAGCAGTGCCGCGCGCTTGATCTCAAGATCGCGCAAGATTTCCGGTAGATTAATTGTCATTGTAATTGCATGTCCTAATTATTTGTAATTGCATGTCCTAATTATTTCGCCGCCGATTGAAATCAGCGTCTCACAGTGGCACTGCGTGCCGCAAAGCCCGTTCCGGGCTCCCGAATTTACAGCCCGGCACGGGCTTTGTGGCGGAACGCCATTGCAGACGCCGATTTCAATCGGCGGCAAAAACGGCGGATTATAGTTCGTCGTCGTCTACTTGGCTGAGCGAGCTGGATTTCTGGTACTCGGTGACCCGGCCCTCGAAGAAGTTCTGCTCTTTTTTGATGTCCATTAGCTCTGCTAGCCAGGGGAGCGAGTTGGTGATGCCGGGATTGGTGGGAGGAAGACCGACTCCCTCCAGGCGACGGTCCGCAATAAATTCGATGTACTGCTCGAACTCGTCCGACGAGAGCCCGAGGCCCGCCACGGGGAGGCAGTCTCGGATGAAGGCTTTCTCCAGCGTGACGGCTTCCTGCATCAAGTCCACTAGCTCCTGCTGGAAGGCGGGCGTCCAAATGTCCGGGTTCTCCTCGATCAGCCCTAGGAATAAGTTCCGGAAGACCTCGATATGGTTGGACTCATCTCGGAGCGTGTAGCGAAACATCGTCCCGATTCCCGTGAGCTTGCCCTGGCGGTAGAGCGAGAGAACCATTCCAAAGAGGCCGTAGAACTGTGTGCCCTCCATGC
>JANNDD010000361.1:0-4056 GCA_031387365.1 Armatimonas sp.
CTCGCCTCGCGAGCGCTTGCCCAAGGCGGCGTGGGCCCCGTCACGATCTACGGCCCGGAGGGGGTCGAAGTCTGGCTGAAGGCGACGCTGCGTGCTGCCGGGATGCGCTTTGGGTTTCCCGTGAACATCGTGACCGTCAAGCCCGGTGTGGTCTGCACCGATGGTGAGTTCACGGTGATGGCAGCTCCCGTGCGTCATCGCATCGAGGCCTACGGCTACGCTGTCCAAGAAGCGGAGCAGACAGGGCGCTTTGAGGTAGAGGCGGCGGCGGCGCTGGGAATCCCGCCGGGGCCGCTCTACGGTCAGCTCAAAGCGGGTAAGAATGTTACGCTTGCCGATGGCAGGGTGATCGAGGGAGCGAGCCTGGTTGGCCCCACACGTCCGGGACGCTGCATTGTTTTTTCGGGCGACACCGGCCCGGCTCCCGAGCTTGTTTTACTGGCACAGGGTGCGGATCTGCTGATTCATGAAGCCACGTACTCGGAGCAAGATCGCAGCCTCGCGGACCGTGCTGCACACGCGACGGCCACCATCGCTGCCGAAGCGGCTCGGGATGCCGGTGTGCACGCGCTGCTCCTGACACATTTTTCCGCCCGCTACGAAGGGGGTGAGAGCGAGGTAAACCTCGAAACCTTGCTCACGGAAGCCCGCACGATCTTCCCAGAGACCCGCCTCGCGCATGACCTGCTCCGTGTCAGCGTTCCTCGAAGAGAGCAGTGACCGCTTCCAGAGGGCGTCCGAGCGCGGCACGCTCCCCGGCAATCACAATCGGGCGCTGGAGCAGTTTAGGATGCGCGGCGAGTGCGGATAATATCACGGGGCTCTTTTCCCAGCTTGGCAAGAATCTCCTCCAGCATCGCTTCATCGGGCGGGTTTTCTAAATAGAGTACCGTTTCGAGCGTTATGCCGCGCTCCTCAAGAAGAGCGAGAGCTGCTCGCGACTTGGAGCAGGCAGGGTTGTGGTAGAGGATCACAGGTGTCATTTTTTACTATTGCTGCATGTTTTGTTTCGTTGCCGCGATTCCCTCACGGATCAGCCGGGCTACTTTCCAGCGCCACGCGGGTGTGCGCGCTGCTTGCAGGTCTTTGGAGTTGGACATTGTCGCCAGCTCAATCAGCACACTTTCGGGCACGGGGTTGTGCTCCGGGTTGAGCACGCCCAGCTCGCGTGGCTTGGGTGCACCCGCGCGCCGCTGTCCCCCAAGCCCTGTCTTTTGCCAGCGTTTCGCAAGCTCCTGCGCGAGCAGAGGCGGCTGGCCTAGGCGCGTGTCGTAGCAGATGAGCCCTCCGTGCCAGCGGCTCGCACTGAGTGCATCGTAGTGCAAAGAGAGAAAGAAAACCGGGTGGTGCGCTCCCTGTGCACGCCAGACCTGCGCCGCGAGCCCTGCACGTCGGTAGAGATCCTCAGGGCTTTCCTGGCGACGGATACCCACATACTTATTATCTAAGGCAAAGCGTGCATCGCGCGGCGCTTCGAGGGGAGGCTCGGGCTGATTTTCTTTGGGAAGCGTGGTGAGTGTCTTGCTGTGAACCGTGAAGATCACCTCCGCTCCGGCCTGCTGGAGCGAGGCGGCGAGGGTGGCGGCCATACGGTAGGTTAGCTGCGCCTCACTCATGGCTTGTCGTGTTGCGCCCGGATCTGCTCCCCCGTGACCTGGGTCCAGCACGACGATCACCCCCTTTAGAAACAGACTAACATCTGTCTTAGGGGGAGTGGGCCTTGACACAGCCCCCCGGCGACGGCACTGCCCCACAAAGATAAGTAGCAGGAGCAGTAGTAAAGCAAGAGGCAAGTCTCCCAGGCGCTTTCGACGGGCTTGGCCACGCCTCGGGCGAGGCGGCGGCGGGGGGGGAGGCTTTTTCCTGGGGGGTGGCACGCTCCAATGATACCGTAGCTTTTACATTTGCTGTATGTAGGGCGATTGAGTCGAGAGGCTTGTGGTAGGATAAGCACCTATGACACGTTCGGCGGGCAAGAATACCCTGCTTGTAATGGCCTTTGTCCTCCTCTCCCGAGTGCTAGGCGTCGTCCGGGATATGGTGATTAACCAGGTCTTTGGCCAAAACGTGACCACCGATATCTACACCGCCGCGTTTCGTATCCCCGATATTCTTCAGTACCTGGTCGCAGGCGGCGCTCTCGCCACGGTCTTTGTACCCGTCTTCACGGAGTACTGGAGCGCGGGCAAAGAACGCGATGCCTGGAAGATCTTCGGGAGTGTCATGAGCGTCGTCGCGTGCGTTGCGCTGGGGCTCGTGATCGTCATGGAGCTTGCTGCGGTGCCGCTGGCACGCTTCATGAACCCGGGGCTCGGGCTCCAAAAGCATGTCGTGGTGAGCTTCTGGGACGGCTGGCGGGTCTTGCTACATCCAGAGAACGCGCCGGTGGAGCAGCGCCAGGCCTGGGAGCAAGTGGCGCAGCTCTCGCGGATCTTACTACCCGCGCAGTGGTGTTTCTTTGTGGGGGGCCTGATGATGGGAACCCTCAATGCCCGTCACCGTTTTCTGATTCCCTCGCTGGGCCCAATTGCCTACAACGGGCTGATTATTATCGGGGGGCTCAGCCAGCTTTTTGTGGCGGAGAACCAGCGCAGTATCACCGCCATGTGCTGGGGTGCTCTGGTTGGAGCCGTTGCGGGGAACTTTTTGCTGCCGATCTGGGAGCTCAAGCGCACGGGGGGCAGGTTCTGGCTGGGCTTTGATGTCGGCCATCCGGGCGTTCGTAAAGTGGGTAAGCTCATGCTTCCCGCACTGCTCGGGCTCTCGCTCTCACAGCTCGGTTTCTGGATCACCGGCTCGTTTGCGTCTGGGGAAGGGACACTCTCAGCGCTGCGTAATGCCTATAACCTAACACAGGCCCCGATTGGAATCTTTGCACAGGCATCGGCAATTGTGATCTTCCCGACAATCTCGGCGCTCGCCGCTAATAAAAACTGGAAAGAGTTCCGCAAAGAAATTCACTTTGGTATCCGGCGGATTTTATTTTGGACGCTGCCCGCCTCTCTACTCATGGCGGCACTGGCGGAGCCGATTATCACGGCGATCTACTTCAAGGGAAAGTTCACGCAAGACTCAGCGGGAGTCTTCACCACGGGCAATCTCCTGGCATCGGCGATGGCGCTACGGCTCTACTCTCTGGGGACATTTGCCTGGAGTGCGCAAGCCGTTCTGGCGCGCGGCTTCTACGCTATGCAAGACAGCAAGACCCCCGTGAAGATCACGACCTGCATGGTGTTTTTCTTCACTGCCCTCTGCGCATTTTTGCCCCGAGTCGCCGGGCTGGAGAACTACGGGCTGGCGCTGGCGCTCTCGATTGCCGGGACGCTCAATATGCTGATCTTCTTCCGCACACTCCAGAAAGACGCCGGAGGATTGAACCTGCGCGGCTTGCTCAAGGCATCTCTGAAGATTACGTTGGCGGCTCTGGCGGCCAGCGGGATCGCGCTCCTCTTTTTGCACTTCTTCTGGCAACTGCCCGTGGAGGCGACACAGAAATCGGCCCGCCTCCACGGGGTGCTGATCACGATTCTGGCAAGTGGAGCAGCCCTCGCTGTCTATGTGCTCGTCTGCCTTCTCCTCCATGTGGATGAGCTCAAGAGTGCCCGCGATATGTTTCGGCGAAAGAAGGCGCTAGAGCCCGCTGCGCCCTAGTCCCAAAATTAAACGCTTGTTGTGAATTACGTTTTCGCTGTGCCGTCACCGTTCAAGGGATTAAAATCCCTCGCTACAAACGCCTTCGGCGCGTCCTCCGGACGGGGAAACCGAAAGCAAAATGCACGAATGAGGCAGGCAAAGACGAATGAGGCAGGCAAACGCGTTCTCTTGTCCGAAGGATCGCTTCTCTTGTCCGAAGGACATCGGCGGAGCCGACCCGCAGCGAGGGATTTTAATCCCTCGTGTCAAACCGTACCAAGTCCCAAAATTAATTTTGCAGAGTTTATAAGATTCGGGGGTTCTCAACCGTTTTAACAGTGACGAAAGGAACTCTTGAAACAATGCAAAACCCACTCACCTCTCTTACTCACCGCGAGCGCACGGGGCTCACCGTGGCAGTTG
>JANNDD010000382.1:0-13047 GCA_031387365.1 Armatimonas sp.
TCCGAAAAAATCAGAGGTTTCTTATGGACAGTATTCCGGTTTTGTTTGTTCCAAAAACGAATTTAGAATTTTTTCGCTCTCATTTGCCCACCCTCATGAACGAGGGGAGCTCGCTTCGCTTCTGACGCTTCGCGCCACCAAGTCGCTCCGCGACATCCGTTATTTCTAAGTTAGGGCACGTTATCCACCGGTAGTGGCAAGTCTTGATTATCAGGCCTGCTGTCACGCTCGGCAAGAAGCGGCAGGTCTTTCCACACCATGGTAGCGGTCTCGATTGCCTTCATGGCCTGAGTGAGCTCCGGGTGGGCGAAGCGAATGTGCCAAGCGGGATGCAAGAAGGGCAGTGCTTGCCGAAGCTGTGGTGTTGGTGCCGAAAGGGCGATCTGGTGCAGTGCCGAGGCAGCCTGCCGAGCGACCTCACCGGTTCTCTGCCAGCGTAAGAGCGCCGTCAGCGATATAATTTCCGCCTCTGTCGAGGCCGTACGAAACACCAGAGGATCAATCCTGTCTTTGGAACCGTAAGGGAGAGAGAGAGTTGTCTTGATCTGGTGTGAAACGAGAGGAGCCGTGCGCAGTGTGCAGGCACGAATCGCCCGCCAGGCACCATCTGGGAGCATAATGTAGCGCCCTAAAAGGACGCGAAGCTCATGCAAGAGAGGCGCTTTAAGACGTGCATCTGCTCCCGCATACACCGTCAGGAGGGGGTGGATTGCCCCCTTTGAACCCGATTTTGCCATCAGCTCCGCCACCGCCAGAACTACCATGGTGCTTGAGTTGATAAGCGCCTCTTCCAGCTCAGGAAGCGCCATCTGTCCAATGGCGAGAAGCTGATCGCGAGCGTGCTCGCGGCGCTCCGCCATGGGCGACTCTAGAAGCGCCACTAGCTCTCTAACACTCAGGTGGACAATAGGGTTCACGAGTGAAACAAGAGGGGCGCTGGGAGTGGGCAGCCCCGCCCGCAAGAGTTCCTCGACCAGCTCCTCTGGGGAGCTGCTCTGCTTTCTCGCTTCACGGTTTAAGTGCTCCGAAAGCTCCTTATCCAGAAAAATCGTTAGCTCGGGCATAGTGCCCACCCATAGATACAGGCGTGCTCACCGACACGCACGGCCCAGCCGGCGTCGCCGTAGCTGTAGTGCCAGAACTCCTCGGCGCAGTTGGAAAATCCGGCGGCGAGCATTGCGGCAAAGAGAATCTCGCGGTTGCGAACGGCTTTCTCGCAGAGGCCCGTGGCGAGGCTTCGCGCCGCTTTCCAGCCCGTGAGCGGCTTGCGCAGCTCGGCCTGCCTGCCCGAGGGAAGTAGCAAGTGAACATCCACGGCGGCTCCCGTGCAGTGACCGGGCGGCGCGGGCTGGTCGTAGGGGGCAAAAAAGCGGCAGGTCTGGCGGCGCAGCGTGGCGTGGCTCCACTCCGGGTGTTTTTCCCTTAGCTCCGCAAAGTACTTATCAAAGAGTGCCTGCTGTGTCTCTTTTCTGCGTAGCGCTGTCGTGACATGGAGTCTATAGCCCGCCGGGAGCGCGGCCTGCGCCGCATTCAGCTTTCCGGCAACACTTTGGCGTAAGTAGGGCAGGCACGTGCGGGCAACTCTCACGCCCGGGCAGTGCTTACGAATATTGACGAGTGCTTCTCCACACTCACGCTCTTTTATTCGGTTCAGTGCGGCGATAGGCTCGCGGTTACTCACACTCCGTAGATGGGCAGCAAGCTCAAGAGTAAAAACGGTAGATGGTGGGCGCATTTCTGGGTAGAATTAGCCATCCTCTCCGAAGAGACCTCTATGAAAAAACTTCGTCCCCTCCTGGCTCTGGCTCTCAGTGTGTCAATTTTCTCCCCCGCCGTAACTTATGGCTTTGGTGGGGAGGACTTCTTAATTCTTGAGATTGCCAACTGGCATCATGCCGACATCTCTAAGCGCGGTGGCCTAGCCGCTAGCTTCAGTGCCGGAGCGGCCGAGTCCATCTGTTGGCACGCGGACTATGTCGACTCCTACGGATACAACCCCCTCTGGTGGGCAGGAGACCTTCCGAGCCTCAAGCGCCTTAAGGCGGCTCTCTCCGCGAAGCCAGAGATCACCAAGGTTCACTTTGACGACCTGGTAACCACGCGCCTCAATGGCCCGAATCTCCAGCTAAAACCTGGTATCGTGGATCGGATTAAACTCGACGGCATCCAGCAGGTTCCTATTGACAAGCGGCTTGGGCCGCTTGGGCAGATTCCGCAGCTCAACACTGCCCGCCCGCCTCGCAATGCCGTGGAACTTCAGATGCGCCGCTACCTCTCGGGAACCATAGACGGTCTGATCTATGCTGCTGAGAACAACGATGTCGCCATGGCACATCATATTCTCGGTGTCTCACTCCACGCGCTCCAGGACTTCTACTCCCACTCGAACTGGATTGATGAACCTGCACGACGAACAGCTACCTACTTTGATATGGCAACTACACAGTGGACCCAGATGGCCTCGTTTACGCTCTACACCGGAACCTACGAAACGCCTGATCAGACGGGGATTAAGAGCCATGGTAAGTATGCCTTTGCCTGTACGGTCATGAACCAACCTGGAATCAAGCAGATTCTCGATGTTGGCTGTGGTGCCTTTTCTCCTATTGCCAGCGATGAAGTTTGTATGCAGTTTAAGGGGTGTAAAGAGGGTAAGCCTCTGGTAGGCGCGAGTGTAGAAGGAATCCGTATTCCCAACAGTGTTCTCTATGTGGCACCTGTGGGAATTAATCTAGACTCAACCTGGATGGCGGAGCTTGGAGCCAAGGAGCGCGGAATTGTCGCACCAGGCTTTACGGCACAGGATGCCTTCCGCACGGCGGAACGTAGTGCAATCCGTGCCAGTGAGCAGTGGCTGCGCCGGGTCGGGGCCGCGATGACCACCCTGGGCAAGGGGTCGTTCTGGCAGCGCGTTACCACTGAGAATACCGTGGGCAGCTACAAGGTTCCTAGTGCCGCCGCCATCGCGCAATGGGAAGATTTTAGTAAGCTGGGTTACCAGTTTGTCTCCGCAGGAACCTATCCTCCCAAGGCAAACGATAAAGTAGAGGAGTACTTCCTCCGCCTGAGAATTAAGACCTCCACGGAGACCTTCTCTGGCACAGATGCCGATATCTTTGCAGTGGTTGATGGTAAACCGTTCTTACTGGACAACATGCCGGTTCATGGCGATGGTATTGCCAAGCGGGCAATCTCCTACAATGACTTTGAGGCAGGCGATAACGATGTCTATCTCGTGGGCCCTCTGGATCACCAGCCCCGAACCCTGCGTCTGGAGAACCGTGCCGCCACTGCGGGTGATGTGGTTGTCGCCGCTGCGGAGGCATTTGTCACGACAATCATCAATGGGGTGAAGGCCGTGGTGGATGGTATTGTCAGCTTCTTCAAGACCCTGGCAGGCTCCGATCCGGACTTTGTCGCGCAGAACAAGCAGATATGGCGCAATGCGGATCTACCCCAAGCGGTCGGGGCAACCAGCGGATTTATGGTGACACTCAATGGCGGCGATGAAGGCAACTACAAGCTCCATGGTACGATCCGTAAGACAGCCACCTTTCCCGGGGCACGGGGAGGGAACTCTGAGTACGTCGTACGAATCACTCGCCTGGAGTGCATCAAAGAGAGCAAGTTCGACCGCCTCTCAGACTCGGATGAGCCTTTCCTCACAGTTCTTCTTAACCCACTCACGGGGACAAGCCAGAAGAAGCTCTTTGGCCCCTTTGAGGATGTGGACTCGGGTGAAGACCGTACTCTCAACTACGACTTTGCTCCCGTGCGGATTCCCAACCAGAACGGCATGCTCACTCTCCCCGTTCTACAGATGGAGAGCGACGACGAGTCTGGATCTGAGCGCACTGATATCCTTAATAAGTTCGCTGGGGGGCTGGATAAGGAAGCCGATCCTAAAAAAGCAGGCTTTCTAGACACGCTCGGTGCTGCCGTGGCCGCAGACTGGAAAGTGGATCAGGTGGAGGTATGGGGCTTCTCTAAGGGCGATCAGGTGCGCTCGGGCCGCGTGGGCAACTTCACCAATATCGGATGGATCGAGGGGCGCACGGCGCGCGACTTCTCCCTCAATAACGCTCTCCCTGACACGGGTATTCGGGCTCAGGATCTTGAGAACATGACCGGAATCACCACGACGAGTCCTGCAGCGGCAAGCAACCCACGAGGGTTCTTGATCGCCTTTGGGGCTTTGGGAATCGCCTCACTGGTAGGTATGGGGATCGTGCGAGGGCGCCGCAAGAGCTAGCGTTTCCTGATTTTAGAGAGAAATCTTCGTGCTGAACCATTTTTCACGAAGATTTTTTCTATTTCACACTTTTTTCACGGTAGATTCACAGACACTTTACGAGGGGGGCCTATTCTAAGAGTAACTTAAATCTGACGGAAACGTTACTCAAGGAAACTCAACAATGCGCAACTTTCGCCCCTTTCTTGCTCTCGCCCTGAGTCTGGCTGGCATCGCCTCCACTCCCTCTGCCCATGCCTTCGGCGGTGAGGACTTTCTGACAAGCACTATCGCCAACTGGCATCATGCCGACATCTCTAAACGCGGTGGCATAGCGGCGAGCTTCAGCACCGGAGCGGCAGAGTCCATCTGCTGGCATGCGGACTACGTGGACTCCTACGGCTACAACCCCCTCTGGTGGGCTAAGAGCGGCGACATGACCCGCCTCAAGGCTGCGCTGATCGCCAAGCCCGAGCTTGCCAAGGTGCACTTCGATGACCTCTACACCATGCAGAGCAACAATATCCCACCCCCACGGCAGAACCCTGGGGTGGGGGGGCGCAACCCGTCCCGTCCACCTCGCAACCCGGTGGAGATTCAGATGCGCCGCTACCTCTCCGGGACGCTGGCGGGCTTGATCTACGCCGCTGAGCAACCTGGTAAGGACAAGAGTGGCAAGGCGGTCATCGGCGATGTGGCGATGGCGCACCATATTCTAGGGGTCTCGCTCCATGCGCTCCAGGACTTCTACTCCCACTCCAACTGGATTGATGAACCCGCACGACGAACAGCTACCTACTTTGACATGGCGACCACACAGTGGCCCCAGATGGGCTCCTTTACCCTCTATACCGGCAACTACGAGACTCCGGACCACCAGGGGATCAAGAACCATGGAAAGTACTCGATCATGGGCTCGATCCTCAATCTGCCCGGTGTCAAAACGGTGATGGAGGCAGGGTGCCACCCGATCTCTCCGATTGCCAGCGATGATGTGTGTCTGGACTTCAAAGCGGCCAAGGCGGGCAAGACGATCCGGGGCGCTGCGGTCAACAATGTCAAGATTCCCAAGGGCGTGATCTACATGGCCCCCGCCGGGATCAACCTGGACTCCACCTGGATGGCCGAGATCGGAGCCAAGGAGCGTGGGATTGTCACGGGCAACTTCTCCGCTCAGAATGCCTTCCACAACGCTGAGCACAACGCCATCCGTGCCAGTGAGCAGTGGCTCCGCCGGGTGGGGGCAGCGATGAACGAGATGGGCAAGGGAGCATTCTGGGCGCGGATTCAGTTGGAGGACTCGGTCAAGGGCTACAACACCCCCAGTGCGGACGCGATCTCGCAGTGGGAGGACTTCGACAAGCTCGGCTACCAGTTCGTCTCCGCCGGAACCTACCCGCCCAAGGCAGGGGATAAGGCCGAGGAGTTCTTCCTGCGTGTCAAGATCAAGACCTCCAGCGCCGAGTACTCAGGAACAGATGCCAATATCTATGCGGTGGTCGAGGGAGCCAACATCCATAATTTCGTCAATGGCAAAGACACCCACAAGCGCAGTTTTCATCTCGACAAGATGCCTACCAAGGGCGAGGGGAATTTAAAGAAGATCATCTCCTACAACGACTTCGAGGCAGGAGATGAGGATGTCTATCTGATTGGGCCGCTCAACGCCCTGCCCGATACCATTCGCCTCGACAACGACTCCGCCAGTGGCTGGGATGTCGTCGAGACGATGGCAAAGGCGATCTGGGAGAGCATCGAGAACGGTTTGAAGGCAATCGTAGACGGAGTGGTCGAGTTCTTCAAGAGCCTCTTTGGTTCCCATGCCGATTTTGTGGCACAGAACAAGAAGGTCTGGAAGATCTCAGAGCTACCGCAGACAGTCGGGGCAAGTGCTACCTTCAGTGTACCTCTCAATGGAAAGAAAGAGGGCAACTACACACTCGAAGTGACAGTCCGCAAGACTGCGGACATTCCCGGTCAGCGTGGCGGTGATGCGGAGTACGTGGTGCGCCTGACCAAGCTCAAGTGTCTTGCGGAGGCCACGTGGGATCGCGGAAGCAACTCTGATGAACCCTTCCTGGCGGTGCTCCTCAACCCACTGGTTAGCAAGGCTCAGAAGAAGATCATTGGCCCCTACGAAGATGTGGACGCTGATGAAGAAGTAAAGATCAACTACGAGTTCGCCCCGGTTCGGATTCCCAAGCAAGTGGGTATGCTGACACTGCCCGTGATGCAACTGGAGAGCGATGACGAGTCGGCGGCAGATCGTCAGAAGATCCTGGACAAGTTCGATGTCAACTTTGACAAAGAGACCGAGAAGAAGCGCAACGACTTTCTGGATACACTAGGACGGGCGATCGCGGCGGACTGGAAGGTGGATCGGATGGAGGTCTGGGCCTTCTCCAAGGGGGATATGGTGCGCTCGGGCCGTGTGGGAACCTTCACCAACATCGGCTGGATCGAGGGCGATGCGAACCGTAAGTTCACCCTCAGTGCCAACCTGCCCGAGTCGGGGATCAGCGCCGAGGAGCTAGAGGATATGTCCAAGATCACCACGACCACTCCGGTGGCCAAGGTTCCCTACCAGGGGCCCCTCGTGGCACTAGGGACGCTGGGTCTGGGCTCACTCTTGGGAATGGGGATCCTGCGAGGACGCCGTAGAGGGTAGAATCCCTGCATGTTTGATTGGCAGCTACGAACACGGCTTATTGTTGGTGCGGGAGTCCTCGCACAGGTAGGTGCGCGGGCGCGGGAGCTAGGCTCCCGCGCCCTACTTGTCACCGATCCAGGAATCGTGCAGGCGGGGCACGTGGGGCGGGCGGAGGCGTTTCTACGCACGGCGGGTGTGGCAACCGCTGTCTTCGCTGCTGTTCATGAGAACCCGACCACGGACGATGTGGAGGCGTGTCTGGAATTGGCCCGGCAGTTTCGTCCCGAGGTACTGATTGCACTGGGCGGCGGCTCCGCGATGGACACGGCCAAAGGGACGAACTTTATCCTCACCAACGGTGGGCCCCTCCGTGATTTTTGGGTTGCCAGCCCGGTGCGCCGAGGTTTCACCAGCCCCCTCCTGCCATCCATCGCAATTCCCACCACGGCGGGCACAGGTAGCGAGGTACAGTGCCATGCGCTTATCGCCGATGCCACAACCCATGCCAAGATGGCACTGGGAGAGACTGGTGCGGAGCCAACGATCGCCCTTCTCGACCCGGAGCTGACTGTCTCGCTCCCCCACGGAGTGACCGCCAATGTTGGGATTGATGCGCTGGTGCACGCCATCGAGACCGCCGTCACCAAGCCACGCACTCCGCTCTCGCTGCTCTTTTCCCACAAGGCGTTCCAGCTTCTCTCAGCAAGCTTTGGCTTGGTACTGCGTGAGCCCAACAATCTTGAGGCGCGGGAGGGGATGCTGCTGGGCTCCACTTGGGCGGGGCTGGCGATTGAGTACTCGATGCTGGGGATCGCCCACTCGCTGGCAAACCCGCTCACGGCGCACTTTGGCACGGTACATGGGCAAGCCGTGGGGGTGATGCTCCCGCACGTCATCCGCTTTAATGCACAAGACCCCGCCGCCTACCGTGCCTACGAAGCGCTTGGCCACACGCCTGAAGCGCTCGCCACGCTTGTGACGGGTTGGCTGGAGCAGGCACAGATGCACACCACGCTATCCGAGTGCGGCATTACCGAGGCCCTCCTTCCCACCCTCGCCGCCGAAGCCGCCCGCCAATGGACCGCCGCTTTTAACCCACGCTCCGTCACGGTTTCTGATCTAGAGAGGCTGTACCGAGCGGCGTTTTAGCCCCACGGCACGGGGGCACTTGTCACGGTTTCGCCGCTGGTGGCGGCGCGATCCATTAAAATTCCCAGGTAGTGGTCGTGGCAGCCCTCGGCGAGGCCGTAGTAGCCGTGGCCACCCGTGGCGTACTCCGCCATGCGCACGAGACACTCCGCAATCGCGATCTCATCATCGGCGAGGCGGGCCAGCGGGAAGGGGTTCTGGTAGACCCACTCCGTGCCCGCGCTGTAGCCCTTGTGGAACGCGCCCTCAAGATTGCCCCGGTGCCCGGCATCTTCGCGGCGCAAAGTCAGCGCGACGGGCGTTTTATAGTCGAGCAGAAGCCGCACCGTCTCATCTAGGATCTCCCCACGCTCGCCGCGAATCAGCACGCGCTGGCCCCGAATGTAGGAAAAATACTGGTCGCCCGTGAAATCAAAGACCCCGAGCTTGCCGCTCTCAAAGTTCAGCCACGCCAGGGTCTGACCCGATGGCACGACTTTCTCCTCCGTGGGACCGCCGCTACGACCTGGGCTACTCAAAATCGGTGAGGTGAACTTCTGCGCTCGAATGGTCACGGGCTCAAACCCGACATCCAAGTACCGGCGGATCAGCGCCATGCCGTGGTAGCCGTGCACCGCCGAGACCTGCGCCTGGGTGACGGTGCCTAGTTTCCCCGAGCGGGCAATCGCGATGCGTGCCGCGTGGTGCGGCTGGAACGGGTACTGCTCCGCGATCTGGACTTTGGCGCTGTCTCCCACTTTGTCCCAGAGCGTCCTGAGTGCCTCTTCCGTCGGCGCGGGCGGTGTCTCCGCCAGCACGGGCATCCCCCGCTCGGCGCACCAGACAATCAGCTCCGGCGTCACCGGCCACGGCACGGAAAGCACCAGGAAATCGGGCTTCGCGGCGAGCAGCTCCTCGGGCGTGCGCACCGTCGGCACGCCCCACGCCGCCGTCAGCGCCGTGCCCTTCTCTTCGCTGCGCGTCACTACGCCCGTTACCTCAAATCGCTCTGGCAGCGCCCGTGCAATACGTAGAAAGAACTCCGTGCGCCAGCCGCCGCCCACAATGCCAAATCGGATCATGCGGCGATTGTACCCAATTTGTCCCGCACCGCCCAACCGATCTCAGGACGAATCGCCAGCGTCGCCGGGTCTTGAGATGCACCTACAAAGCCTGCGATAAGCTCCATAGAGTGCTCCGAGGTCAGATATTTCCAGCAGAACGGAGCCGTGGAAATGCCCGAGAGAACTTCGCTGGAGGTCATTCCCTGCCACTCGGAAAGTGTACCCAGATAGGGATTTTGATAATAATTTGTGTGTGCTGCAGGAACAGAGACGCCTTTTACCATTTTCATCAGTAGCCTATGTGCCTCTTCAGTACGATTTTCCGCCTTCGCTTTTTTCATGGCTGTCTCTATTTCCTTCAGAGGGCTCGGTGCAAGCGTCTGAGGCAGGGCACGGAGCCGTTGCAACGCGCCTTTTAGGCCACGTTGCTTGCCTCTCCCTCCTCCAAGATAGGGAAAGAAAGTCACCAAGTGCCCTGTGAAATAGGCCCCACCGCTCATTCCATTCCACTTGTAGAAGCTCTGCCAGAATGCCTCGTCTATCTCTCCTTGGCTGGCAGCGACAAACTGATCCAGGACAGGGAGTAGGTGGATCGTCCACCACCCCAGCTCGTAGGTTTCCAGCCGCGCTGCATCCGCACGAAGCTTTTGCCAGTCTCCGGGCGTCCCCTCTAGCACAAAGCTGGGAATGCCACATAACGTACCGAGTTTGTAGGTAAAGTAGCCCTGCATGGCATCCATGAGAGTTACCTCAAAAGCGGCTTTCTCGACAATACCCGTGGTAGAGAACTTAGGGACAAGGGTGTTATGAGCTTGTTCCCCAATGTATGTGCGAATCTGCTGAGAGAACTCCCCAAAAACGCCTTCCCAATCGTTGCCATCAAAGCCCTTCACAAACTCGTCGCGCCGCACTTCCAGGGTTGCTTTGCCCTCATGCGTGACAAACTTGCCTCGGAGTGCTTCGGCGTTTTCTCGGATGTGGATGGCAAAGCCTTGGGCGATCAAAAGCCAGAGCATATCGGGGGAAAGGACGAGCGGGTAGTGGCGCTGAAAGGCGGTGTTTGTCGCGGCGATGAAGCCATGCACATAGTCCCCCACTTCAGGAGAAACCAGATTTTTTGTCTCACGCGAGTAGGCTTCCAGCGGTGTGTCGCCGAGGGCGTGCTTGAGCGCGGCTTCGTAGGCAACGGTGGGGAGCGGCTCCGTGGCGGGCGCGACGGGATTGCCGGGGATCTGGCAGAGGGGGGACGCAGTCGTGGCCATAGACAATTATAACCCACACCTCCTCTCGCAGATGTCGCGGAGCGACTTTGTGGCGGCACGCCAGAAGCGAAGCGTGCCCGCGTCGTCCATGACGCTGGGGTAGAATGGCGGTATGTTAATCACGGCAGTGACGGCGCTGCCGCTGCGGGGAGCGACCCCCGATGGCGGCTGGGCGCAGGGCTATGATTTAGACGAGGAGCTGCACACGCTCATCCGGGTGGACACCGACGGCGGCATCACTGGCTGGGGGAGCTGTTTCACGTCGGGGGCGCTGGTCAGTGCAGCGCTGGCGCTCCTGCGGCCCTATCTCATCGGGGAGTCGGCGCTGGAGCCCGAGCGCGTGAGTGAGACACTCTTGCAGTCCACGTTCTGGCAGGGGCGCGGCGGAACCGTGGCGCACGCGATCTCCGGTGTGGATATTGCGCTCTGGGATATTCTTGGGAAAGCTACCGGCCAGCCGGTCGCGCGGCTGCTGGGCGGCTGCTACCGCGATAAGATCAAGCCCTACGCCTCGATTCTCTTCGCCGAACCTCCCGTGCTCAGGCAGCGGCTCGAAGACGTGCTGGAGCGTGGTTTTAAGGCCATCAAGATCGGCTGGTCGGGCTTTGGACGGGTGAGTAATGCCTACGACAAACTGCTTATTGAGACTGCCCGCAACACCGTGGGAGACGATGTGGAGATATTTGTGGACGCGGGTGGCTCGGAGCAGTTCTGGCCCCACGGCTACAAGTGGGCGCTCCAGACCAGTAAGATGCTCGCCGACTACGGTGTCGGCTGGTTTGAGGAGGCGCTCCCTCCCGATGACATAGACGGTTTCTGTAGGCTCCGGGAGCACGCGCCGCTCCCCATCACCAGCGGCGAGGTGCTCGTGCGGCGGCAGAGCTTTCTGCCCTGGATCGAGCGCGGGGCGGTGGATATTCTCCAGCCCGATACTACCAAGTGCGGCGGCCTCTCCGAGGCGCGCAAGATCGCCTGGGCCGCCTACGACCACAATATCGGCTTCGTCAGCCACGGCTGGAACACCGCGATTGGCCTGGCCGCCGATCTCGCGCTGGCAGCCGCGCTCCCCACGGCACGCTACGTCGAGTACATTACTCCCGCCGCCTACATAGATCAGCTCGTCAAAATTCCCTGGAAGCTGGACAGCGACGGCTTTCTGCCCATTCCCATGACCCCCGGCCTTGGGATCGAGGTGGATGAAGAGGCGCTGAAACGGTTTACGTAACCTCTTTGACCTCTCCCCAACCCCTCTCCCGGACGCTCGTTCCTCGCTGGGAAAGGGACTCTCGGAAAGCCATCGGGGACTCCCCTTTCCCAAGGAGCTTGCGACTGCCCGGGAGAGGGGGCAGGGGGAGAGGTTAGCGGAGAGGTTAGCGGAGAGGTTAAAGAAAGAACATTATGAATAGCTTAGACAAGACACTCTACGACGGCCTGACATGGCCGGAGCTCAACGAGGCAGTGATGGCGCAAAAAGTGGTGCTCCTGCCGATTGGGAGCACGGAGCAACACGGGCACCATCTTCCGCTCGATGTGGATAACTTCCTGGCACGCAGTGTCTGCCTAGAGGCGGCCAAGCGTGCGCCGCAGGAGCTGCTGGTCATGCCGACCATTCCGTACGGCTACAACGAGCACGGCCAGGACTTTCCCGGGACGATCCACGTGACCTACGCACACTTTATCGAGTACTGCCTCGATGTGGTCAAGAGTGTGGCCTACGCGGGCTTTGATCGGATCGTGATCATAGATGGCCACGGCTCCAACGAGCACCTCTGTGAGTTCATTGCGCGGCGTGCCACTTTAGAGACCGAGGCGCTGGTGGCTTCGACGATATGGACGAATCTGGCCATTGAGGCGTTTGAGAAAGTCCGGGAGAGTGGGCACGGCGGCGCGGCCCATGCTTGTGAATTAGAAACCAGCGCCTATTTGCATCTGGCCCCCGAGCACGTCCAGATGGACAAGGCCAGCGATCACTACGGCGGGGCGGCAGGAAAGCAAGGGAGCAAGTTTCTCTCGGTGGACCTGACGCGCGGCTGGGGGCCGATGAAGCTGGTGCAGTGGACCAGCGGCGCCACTCCCACCGGCGTCTCCGGTGCCCCGACTCTCGCCACGGCAGAGAAGGGCGCGGCGATTATCGGTGGCGCGGCGGACAATTTGGTCGCCTTTATCCGTGAGTTTCGTGGCATGGAGAAGCTACAGAGAGTAGACCACCGTGCCGTCAAGCCCACCTCTCCCACCCTCCCAAATCTCGACTAAAACCATGAAACAATCCCCTCTTTACAACGACAGTGTCGCCGCCTCGAACCCGCTCCGCACCGAGCAGGCCCGTGAGCTGGAGCGCTATATCCAGCACCTCAAGACCGATAAAAGCCGCCGAATCTCCGATATTAAGAAGCTACGCCAGCGCTTCGCCGAGAGCATTGGCTGGCCTCCACCCGGCAAGCCCGACCCGAAAGAGCAGGCGAGCTTTACGCAAATCGGGGAAGACAGCCTCGGGGTCTACTACCGGGCGATGATCCCGATCTTGCCGAGTGTGCATGCTGAGGGAATCTACATCACGCCGAAAAATGCGACAGGCAGGGTGCCGCTGGTGATCTCGATGCACGGTGGCGGCGGCTCGCCGGAGGTGGCGCTCTTTAATGGCGGCGCGAACTACCACGACATGGTGCGCGGCGGGGTGAAAAACGGCTACGCGGTCTTTGCACCCCAGCATCT